>NZ_JACJRY010000013.1:0-200728 GCF_014697485.1 Anabaena sp. FACHB-83
ATCTTTTTTACGCAATTTTGCTCCAACTACAACAGAAATGGTTGATAAACTAATCTCAGTTGCACTCGACTTAATAAATCCTCAACATTTAAGAAACTGGTTTGCTAGTTGCTGCTACTGTACCTCATAACAGCCGTAGGTGCTGTATAGTGGAGTAATATCAATGTACCATTCTGCACGTTGGTGCAAGTGCAGGACAGGACTTACGCACAAAAATTATCCGTGGAGATTGGGTGTCAGGGTGAAAGGGTTTGGGGTGTAAGGATTTTAAATAAATACACACCAAACCCCTTGATTTTTCGTTTTGATGCGTAAATTATACAGGAGAAGAAATTGGGAATTTGAACTTAATCTTCCGTGACCAATTGACCCAACTTAATTACAGTTCTCTCTTCGGAATTTCCTCACGAAACTCAATCACCAATTGCATCGTTTCCACAGTTAAATCGCGCAAATCTCGATTCAGAAAAACCGCGCCTTGCGGCCCAAACCAACGGTCAAAAATAGCCACATATTTACTATCGCCGTTGACAAAACCTTGCATAAACTTCACCAGAGAATAATTTACAGCATCGAGAAACTTAGAATTATCCTCTGGAACCATGCAAGCGATACCTTCTCGTGAAAAAGGTCGATCGGGTGCGATCGCAAAATTATCAGGATTCTTTGCCTTTTGCAACCATCCTTCCAACAAAATACTATCAGACGCAAAAGCATCAATTTTGCCTTCTTCTAACGCTGTATAACCTTCCGCACGAGTTTTCAAATAAACCAACTTAGCTTGGGGTTGTACCTGTTTAATTGCTAATTCATTTGTAGTTTGTGCTAACACCCCAATTCTTTTCCCAATTAACGATTCTGGCGAACCAATATCACTACCTGATTTCACTAATAATTGCGTCCCCGTCACACCATAACTCACCGAGAAATCAACCTTTTTATCTCGTTCCCAAGTAAAACTACTAGCATCACAAACAATATCAACTTCCCGGTTAACTATTTTTGGAATTCTCTGTGCAGGAGTCAAACCGACTAATTTTAATTGAATTTTTTTGCCTAATTGTTTTTCTAATTGTTGTTTGATGACATTTAACATATCTACCGAATAACCAGTTAATTTACCTTGGTCATCGGTGTATGCAAAAGGCAGTGCATCTTTACTAGTACCAGCAGTCAGTACCCCTGTACGTGCAACTTTTTGCATCACAGTCTCAGCTAAAGCAGCATTAGGCATAATTACTGCTAAAGCCAGACTAATCACAGGAATAGTTACTCTAGTATATTTAGTGATTTTGAAGAATCCAGATAAGCAATTTAAATCAAAACTTCTATGCACAGCACCCTCACAAAAAATCAGTTGTGATGGATAAAATACAGTAATTATCCCTGTCAAATGCAAATTAGTTGAATCTGGTAATGATTCTTTACCAGGACTTACTCAAAACGCTCAATTCTCCTACTAAATATAATTAGCCTGCGTGGTGCGCCAATCGCAATAGGCAGGCTTTGTTTGTATAGCCCCAGACTTCCAGTCTGAGGGGTTTACATACAGGCTAAAGTTAAATCTTATTAGGTATTAGCACTTTCGCTTCTACTTTGACACTCTTCACACCTTTGACTTCCTTAACTAATTTTTCAGCTTTTTTTAACTCTGCATTCGATGTCGCCGTCCCTTTAATTACGATATTCCCCGCTTTAGCTTCTACCTCTAATTTATTATTTGGTAACTCGGCTTTCAGCTTTTTAACAACTTCACTTTTTAATGCACCCTCAGATTTTGTAGTTACAGGAGTATTTTTAGTTACTGCTGTTTTCTCAGTTGTATCTTTAGGTGTTTTATCTGTAGTTTGAGAAGCGGGTTTTGCTGATGCTTGGGAAGTTGGGTTATTAGTAGAACTTCTAGCAGCATCTTGATGATTTTCTTGACAACCAACAGCACCAACTAACAAAATGCTACTGATGATCAACGGCAATAATTTTTTCATATCTGTCTCCAAATTGAATACTTGCAACGGTCAATAGAGATAGATGCGATTCTGAAGAGAAAACTTAACAACAATCTAATAGGCTATAGCAAGTTGCCAGCTATTAAGCAATATAGATGCCTAAGATATTTTTTCGACTGGTATCCTAAGCAATTTGATAAGGGTTTTATGATGTTATCAAATTAATTAGATATTTGCCTATATTTTGTCAAAAATTTATATTTTTATAGAATAAATCACTAGTTATTTTTGATACATATATATAGAAAATAATATTTTTATTCCTACATAGAACCTACTTCTTTCTAGCCAAGCAAGATTTATCAGAAGTAGAATAAACCAGATGTGAGATGTTCGGTTACTTTGAATCTATATATTGCAAAAATCTGATAAATTCAAGATATCGCCGCAACAAAATAAATCATCCTATGAGTAATCTTTCTCCTCACCAGCCAGACAACTTTATGCCGGAAGATATTAAAAATAATCAGTTTTGGCAATATCTACAATCTCTCAATCGAGATACAGTTGTCCAACTATCTAAACCAGATTCCCCAGAAGTATTACACTTAATTCAACAGACAATTGTGGCAATCTTAGGCAATTTGCCCCATGACAGATTTAATACTATGATTACTACTAACCGCGAAGAATTAGGCAGATTACTAGGTTCAGCTATGGTAGATGGCTATTTTTTACGTAACGCCGAACAAAGACTGCAAATAGAAAAAACTTTTCATTTAGCAGATGAACAATCTACAAATCCTGAGTAATTGTTCTGCTGATTAATATAGTAATCCTAAACCCTTCGTGAACCAAAATATCCCCGACTTCTTCAAGAAGTCGGGGATCTGAGCCTCTTGACTTTCACAAATCAAATATGACTGCTGTATTCAAAATTTCATCAATTAAAACCTTCCAAATATCTGGAGGGTTATTTTTATCAATTTACCTACAACCCAAAGACTCTCGCGTATCTACACCTGTTTTAGAATTGACACCACTAGCTTTAACACAGAGTTTTTTCACCTGCGTCCCGTCTAACACGGCATTCGTAAAATCTGCACCTGTAATCTCAACATTATCAAAGGTCGATCGCAGCATCATCGCGTCGGTCAAAATTGCATCAGTCAAATCAGCATTTTTGAACCTAGTCAAGTAAGCTATACCATTACTAAAATCTACACCATGCAGATTTACACCTTCTAGGATAGTGCCGTTAAACACACCGCCGCGTAAGTCAGCATTGCTAAAGTTAGCATTCTCCAAATCAACGTTGGTAAACTCACTACCCACTAAACTTTGACCAGAATAATCCTTTGCTATCACTTCATCCCCAGCCGAACGGGTAATACTCGAAGAACTAGCAGCCTCCGCCGATAAGGGGAATAACAATAAAGCTATTGCTAAAACAACACTCGCTAGTATGCGCCAATTTTTCATAACTTATTCTTAACAAAACTCAATACTCCTACAAATAACATTACTAGGTTAAAGTCTGAAGGGTGAAGTATGAAGTCGGAAATTTTATACTTCAGACTTCAGGCTTCATCCTTGACTTAGGATATATAGCAGTTGAAGAGCATAACTACCTGTGGCTAATCAAGAAAACATCGCCGCATCCTTGGCGCGAACTCCTTTATATCAACTGGGTGTAGAACTCAAAGCCCGCTTCACCAGCTTTGGTGGTTGGGAAATGCCTGTACAATACAGCAGTATTACCAGCGAACACGAAGCTGTGAGAAATGCTGCGGGGATGTTTGATATCTCCCACATGGGCAAATTCACCTTGGAAGGTAAAAAAGTCATTGACCAACTCCAGGGTTTAGTCCCTTCTGACTTGAGTCGCTTACAAGCGGGTCAAGCGCAATATACAGTATTGTTAAATCCCCAAGGGGGAATCATTGACGATATTATTGTTTATTATCAAGGTGAAGAGAAAGTAGCGATCGTTGTTAATGCAGCAACCACAGCCAAAGATAAAACCTGGCTATTGCAAAACCTCAACTTAGATGACATTCAATTTCAAGACCTCTCACCCGAAAAAGTCTTAATTGCCTTGCAAGGGCCACAAGCTGAGAAATATCTCCAGCCATTTGTAGAACAAGACTTACAACCAATTAAAGCCTTTGGTCATTTACAAGCAAATATACTCGGTCAACCAGCCTTTATCGCCCGAACAGGCTACACCGGCGAAGATGGCTTTGAAATTATGGTAGACCCAGAAGTAGGCATAGAATTATGGCGTAGTCTCTACGCTGCTGGTGTTGTTCCCGCAGGACTAGGTGCTAGAGATACCCTACGCCTCGAAGCCGCAATGGCACTTTATGGACAAGACATCGACGATAACATCACACCTCTAGAAGCAGGTTTAGGCTGGTTAGTTCACCTCGATACCAAAGACGACTTTATTGGTCGGTCAGTCTTAGAACAGCAAAAAGCCAACGGGGTGCAACGCCGACTTGTAGGTTTACAAATGCAAGGGCGTAACATCGCCCGTCACGGCTACCAAGTTTTATCCGCAGGTCAAGTTGTAGGAGAAGTTACCAGTGGGACGATATCTCCAACACTGGGTTATCCTGTTGCTTTAGCATATATTCCCAGCAAACTAGCAAAGGTTGGTCAACAGTTAGAAGTGGAAATTCGCGGTAAAGCCTACCCCGCATTAGTAGTCAAACGCCCCTTTTATCGGTCAAAAACAAAAGGATAAAGTGACATCACATTTTTTACTTCATCCTTTGCTGCTTTTTAAGGAATAATGTGTTGTGAACTACTCAAGCTACAGTAAACCTGATTATTAAACATGACCAGCATTACTGTGAGAACAATAATTTTAGTGAGAATTGGAGGGTAAGTAATATGTCTCAATATCCTGATGATTTAAAATACCAGGATAGTCATGAATACGTACGGCTAGATGGTGACATTGCTACCATTGGCATTACCGAATTTGCCGCCAGAGAATTAGGGGAAATTGTATTTGTAGAACTGCCAGAGATTGGTCAACTTTTTGCTAAGGGTGATGAATTAGGCACAATCGAATCAGTCAAAGCTGTGGGAGAAGTTTTTTCACCCGTAACCGGTACAGTGGTAGAAATTAACCCTGTTGTGGCTGATGATCCCGAACTACTTAACGATGACCCTTATGGCGAAGGTTGGTTACTGAAAATACGTGTTGATGACCCCAGTGAACTAGATGATGCCTTAACTGCCAGTCAGTACAGCGCACTGGTAGAAGGACAAGAGTAAAAAGTGTGAAGTATGAAGTGTGAAGTATGCAGACACCCTTTGGGTGGCTTATCGCAGAGTAATTTCAGCCTTCATCCTTCATCTTTTTTATTTATCGCCGACTTGTTAAAAGTATTTTTTATTGCAAAATATTAAATAGTTGCGTCCGGAGTTCGATTTGTGGTATTCCATGCCCCTCAAACCCAGTCTACCCTTCCTGAAAATACAGCGTACTCTAATTTTTTAGAACGACATATAGGCCCCAACACCAAAGACATTCAGCAAATGTTGGAAGTTCTGGGTTTTGCCAGCCTAGACGAACTCATCGATCGCACAGTACCACAAGCCATCCGATCGCAGCAAACACTACAATTACCCGACGCACAAAGTGAATATGCCGCCTTAGCAAAGTTAAAAAACATTGCGGCTAAAAATCAAGTGTGTCGTTCCTACATCGGTATGGGATATTACGACTGCGTTACCCCGCCTGTAATTGGTCGTAATATCTTAGAAAATCCTGGTTGGTACACTGCATACACCCCCTATCAGCCCGAAATTGCCCAAGGCAGGTTAGAAGCACTGCTGAATTTCCAAACCATGATTATTGACTTAACAGGTTTGGAAATTGCCAACGCTTCCTTACTCGATGAAGCCACCGCCGCCGCCGAAGCCATGAGTCTGAGTTATGGTGTCAGCAAAACGAAAGCCCATAGCTACTTTGTTTCTCGTGAATGTCATCCCCAAACCATTGATGTCTTACAAACACGAGCAAAACCTCTGGGAATCAATATTATTATCGGCGACCATCAAGCCTTTGATTTTGCTGAACCGATTTTTGGTGCAGTCTTGCAATACCCCGCCACCGATGGCACTATCTACGACTATCGCGCCTTTATCGATAAAGCCCATACAGTCGGCGCGTTAGTTACAGTCGCCGCCGACCCCCTCAGCTTAACTTTACTCACTCCACCCGGTGAATTTGGTGCGGATATTGCTGTAGGTAGTACTCAACGCTTTGGTATTCCCTTGGGGTTTGGCGGCCCTCATGCTGCTTACTTTGCCACCAAAGAAGAGTATAAACGCCAAGTTCCAGGGCGCATTGTTGGGTTATCTAAAGATGTCAACGGTAAGCCTGCATTACGTCTAGCACTGCAAACCCGCGAACAACACATCCGCAGAGAAAAAGCCACCAGTAATATTTGTACTGCCCAGGTACTATTGGCGGTGATGGCGGGTATGTACGCCGTGTATCACGGGCCAGAGGGACTGAAGAATATTGCCGAAAATATTCACCAGTTAACTGTAATTTTGGCAGCAGGCTTAAAGCGTCTGGGTTACAAAATTAGTTCAGAAAATGTCTTTGATACGTTACGAGTAGAGTTAGGTACACAAAACCTCGAAACTATTCTTGCAGGTTGCCAAGGTAGGAATATCAACTTACGAATTTTTGATGAGACTGCTGTTGGTATATCTTTAGATGAGACAACTACAGCAGAAGATTTAATCGACCTGTGGCAGATTTTCGCTGGTCAAGATGAATTATCTTTCTCTGTAGAAGAATTAACAAATTCCACTACCGATATTTTGCCACGCCGTCAAAGCAGCTACCTCACCCATCCCGTATTTAACCGCTATCACTCCGAAACAGAGTTATTGCGTTATCTGCACAAACTAGAAACCAAGGATTTATCCCTAACAACATCGATGATTCCTTTGGGTTCTTGTACCATGAAACTAAACGCAACCGCCGAAATGATTCCGGTGAGTTGGGAGGAATTTGGCAAGATACACCCCTTTGCACCACCATCACAAACACGCGGTTATCAAATTCTGTTTCAGCAACTTGAAGCGTGGTTAGCGGAAATTACTGGGTTTGCGGGAATTTCTCTACAACCAAATGCAGGTTCCCAAGGAGAATACGCCGGACTGTTAGTCATTCATGAATATCATGCTAGTCGCGGCGAAGCACACCGCAACATCTGTTTAATTCCCACCTCCGCGCATGGAACCAACCCAGCAAGTGCGGTGATGTGTGGGATGAAAGTCGTAGCCGTTGCCTGTGATGCTGACGGTAATATTGATGTAGAAGACCTCAAAGCCAAAGCCGAAAAGCACAGTAGTGAACTGGCGGCGTTGATGGTGACATATCCTTCAACTCACGGTGTATTTGAGGAAGCCATTCAAGAAATTTGTCAAGTTATACACCGTCACGGTGGACAAGTATACATGGATGGGGCAAACATGAACGCCCAAGTCGGGTTGTGTCGTCCCGGCGATATTGGTGCAGATGTTTGTCACTTGAATTTGCACAAAACCTTCTGTATTCCTCACGGTGGCGGTGGCCCTGGTATGGGGCCAATTGGTGTCGCATCCCATCTCGTACCCTTCCTCCCCGGACACGCCGTAGTTCCCATAAATAAACCCACTCCCCACTCCCCACTCCCCACTCCCCACTCAACAGGCGCAGTCGCCGCCGCACCTTGGGGTAGTGCCAGCATCTTAGTCATTTCTTGGATGTATATTGCCATGATGGGGGCGGCTGGTTTAACCCAAGCAACGAAAGTGGCAATTTTGAATGCTAACTACATTGCCAAGCGACTAGAAAACTACTATCCAGTGTTGTACAAAGGTAAAAATAACTTAGTTGCCCATGAATGTATTTTAGATTTGCGATCGCTCAAAAAATCCGCCAATATCGACATCGATGATGTTGCTAAACGATTAATGGACTATGGTTTCCATGCGCCGACAGTCTCTTGGCCTGTGGCGGGAACTATCATGGTAGAACCTACAGAAAGCGAATCAAAAGCAGAATTAGACCGTTTTTGTGATGCCTTGATTGCTATTCGTCAAGAAATTGCCGAAATTGAATCAGGCAAAATGGATATTGAAGATAATCTTTTGAAAAACGCACCCCACACCGCCGAAAGTCTCATCGCTGGCGAATGGACTCATCCCTATTCCCGCGAACAAGCCGCCTACCCCGCACCTTGGACGCGCGATGCAAAATTCTGGCCTACTGTCGGTCGTATTGATGCTGCTTTTGGCGACAAAAACTTTGTCTGTGCTTGTTTACCAATGGAGGCCTACGCAGAATAAATAACGCCGTGTGCGACTTTCTCTCAAACCTAACCCCCAACCCCTTCCCTACCAGGGAAGGGGAGCAAGATTCAAAGCCTCTCTCCGAAACGGAGAGAGGTTTGGAGAGGGGTTTCAAGAATAAGTCGCACATCGCGTTAAATAATAATGTAAGAGGCTGTGCTGAATTTTAGATTTTGAATTTTAGATTTGAGATTCAATCCAAAATCCACAATTTCTTGACACCTCAACCAAGGTGCCACTCTATCATGATTGAAAGTTTGATTCATGCTTACACCCCGCTTTTCCTGTGGATTGGGATAGGATTATTAGGTTCTCGATTAACTTCAGATAATTTTCTCAAGTGGCTGGGGAACAGCTTGTATTGGGTGGGAGTGCCATTACAACTTTTTGTTTTAGCACGTCATACTGATTTATCTCACGGCTTCCTCATCCCTGGAGTTGCAGTTGCAGTATTACTGCTGAGTTTGGTTTTAGCATTGTTGATTTGGCAAGCTATACGGTGGTTCCGACATCATCAACAGCCAGCCTCAGAATCAGCCGTGGACATGCCATTGATGCAAGCCAGTTTAGGCAGTTTTATTCTCGCTACCATTTTAGGGAATACTGGTTTTGTTGGACTCACCCTCACCCAAGTCCTTACTAGTCCAGCCAACAACGACTGGGCAGTATTATTCAGCGTTACCAACAACGTCATCGGCACTTATGGTATAGCAGTCTTAATTGCCAGCTATTTTGGTAAAAGCACAATCAATCAGCACTGGTGGACTCAGCTACGCGATTTAATTACAGTTCCTAGCTTGTGGACATTTTTTCTGGGTTTGAGTACTCAATTTATCCAATTACCAGCAGTTGTTGAGTCAGGATTAGAACAAGCTGTTTGGGTAGTCATCGCCTTGGCTTTGTTACTCGTCGGTCTGCGTTTAGGTACAATTACAGGCTGGAAAAGTATTAAAATTGCTTCTATTGCCAGCGTCCTGAAAGTCTTTATTGTACCTGTATTAGTGGGATTGATCGCCACCTTTTTTGGTGTAACTGGTGAACAACGTTTAGTACTAGTGTTAATGTCCGGTACACCTACTGGTCTTTCTGTATTAATTTTGGCAGAAGTTTATGATTTAGATCGCAACTTATTAGCCAGCAGTATTGCCTTGACATTTATTGGCTTATTTATAGCACTGCCTTTGTGGCTTTTGTGGTTTAGTTGATTTTGATAACCACTTTAATAATTTTTGATACAACTTCTATTTGAGTAATCAATCTTAGGACACTATAATGTATCGGCAAAACAAGGGTTGGCAACAACAACGCTTAACCATGTTTTAGCTTATTGTTTGCTTGACTGCCTAGAGTATTTCATGGAAACAAATGATGATTATTGGCGATCGCATCCAAATCGGTATAGCTTATTCATTAGAATGTTTATTGACATAATATTATGGTGTTCAAAAATAATTACATTGCGGACAAAGCCCTAGCAATGATCATTTAGGCTAGATGTTCACAAAAGAAAGGAATTATATTATATTTCTATGATTATCGAGAATCATACTAAAAGTTCTCAGAGTCGGCTAGTAACTCGCCACACAAAAAATCTTTTCTACGGGATATTTATCTCTTTACCTCTGGGATTGGCATTACCAGCAGCAGCTTTACAAGTACAGTTATCTCCGAGTAATCCCCAGTTGGGAGACACCCTGTCGGTAATGATTGATGTTACCCAAGAAAATAATCAGCAACCAACGGTAGTGGTAGGGGAGAAAACTTACCCAGCCTTTGCTGTTGCGCCCAACAAATATCGTGCCTTCATTCCCACCACTCCCCTAGAACCAGCAGGAAATCGAACCTTAAAAATTGCGGGAGATGGTCAAGTTAAGAATTTAACAGTCAAATTGCGATCGCGCAAATTTCCCATACAACGCATCACCCTCCCACCAGGGAAATCCGCCGATGGAGCCACCGAACATGAACTCAAGCGTGTCGCTGCCTTCAAAGCTTTGCAAACCCCTGAAAAATATTGGGACGGCAAATTCCTCGCACCCAGCAAAGCCCGGATTAGTACAATCTATGGCGTACGTCGTTACTATAATGGTAAATTTGCAAAGGATTATTATCATCGGGGTGTAGACTACGCCGGAGCCACAGGTTCACCTGTAACCGCCCCAGCATCTGGAAGAGTTGCTTTAGTGGGTACAGTATCTCAAGGCTTCCGAGTTCATGGCAATGTAGTCGGGATTGATCACGGTCAAGGAGTAACCAGCATATTGTTACATTTAAGTCGCATTAACGTTAAGGAAGGCGACTTTGTGAAAGCTGGTCAATTAATTGGCGCAGTTGGTTCAACTGGCGCGTCTACAGGGCCGCACTTGCACTGGGGCTTGTATGTCAATGGCCAATCTGTTGACCCTGTACCCTGGCGAACACAGATTTTTCAATAAAAAATGTTAACTAATAACCTGTGTGCATAATTTGTAGATTATGCACCGATAATTGGGCAAGATAAATTGGATTTGTACCGTCCTTACCTTACTTGGGTGGCTTAAAAAAGATGAGCGTTATGAGTATTGAAAAAATTGTAGAACAAGCTCTTCAGGATGGTTATCTCACACCAGCAATGGAAGCAGAAGTTGGGCGAATTTGTGATAACGCATCGGAACTCTCAATAGAAGAGTATATGGCCCTGGATCGATTAATGGGAGCTTTATTAACAGGTGAAGTAGTGGCGGTACCTCGCAAACAATTTATCAACGTCATGGAAGAATTGGTGTTGACAGAAGCGATCGCCCGTGTTGCCGAAATTGAAGCCACCAGCGAAAGTTCTCTGGATGTGGGTGATATTGCTGCCTATGCCCTCAACCGCCTGCCACCTTTATATGCCACAACAGAAGAAGGTGCTAACTACCAACGACAACGTGCCAGGGCCGAATTACAAGAGTTGATTTCTCAGCAAGTCGGCGAAGCAATCGGTCGCAACCTCGACCAACCCAACATCGGAGATAACAGAACACCATTTTTGGTAAAAAGCAATGAAGTGCTGCGTCAAGTTAGTAGCTTACTCCAAGTCTACGCCCCTAGCTTCGAGCAGAAATAAATTTTGGTCAATAGTCAATAGTTGATGGTTAGGATGTTTTAACACAAACTCTTGACTATGGACTTTTGACTCTTGATTAATCACGCACTGTTACCAATGTGCCGACTTTAACTTGGTCATATAACAAACGGACATCAGAATTACGCATTCTCAAGCAACCGTGAGAAATGGCAGTTCCTAACAAATGGATATCTGGTGTGCCATGAAACCCAATTTCATTGCGTCCATCTGTCCAAAAGCCAATCCAACGCTCCCCCAAAGGGCTGTCACTACCAGCAGGAAACACTTTACCAGTAATGGGGTGTCGCCAAATCGGGTCATGCTGCATATTCATGACTTGAAAAGAACCCGTAGGTGTTTCCCAGCCTTTTTTCCCTATAGCAATTGGATAACTAGCGATAACCAAATCTCCTTGATAAACATAAGTGCGGCGATCGCTTAAATCAACCACCACTTGCATTTTCATCCCCCCCAGTTTACTAGCCGTTTTTTGTTGAGTGGAAAACTGGGTAAAAAATGATTTTGGTTGCGTATCAGTATTGCGACTTTCTTTTGATTCTGACTCAGCGCCAACAAATCTTCTGTTATTAGGTATAGCCGTATCCCTAGCTACATTTCGGATGACTATACCTGACTTACGATCAGAATCCTGTTTTGGAATAGATTCATCAGCAGTTGTAGACGCGCCAAAGGCTGTCTCTCCTATACTCCCAGGAAACTTCCGATTAGGGGCAGAATTATCCGACTGTTGTTGTGTTGTCGTCACTCGCCAATGGACAGCTAAAGACAAGATGGCTGCGCCAAAACAGAGAAACATTGCTACACGCGTTATAGATTCATTTCTTATCATTGCGATCGCCTATTATTTATCCCTGACAGATCCATCTCTTGGAATAATTGAATGCGCTCATCATCCAATTATCAATAATTCATAAATACTTATCTGTTTCCTTATATATTCGCCAATCTTTCTGGGCAAACTTAACTTAAGCAAATGTCCCAGCAAATAAAACTTCTGGAGAGAAACCTTGATTCCTGTAAAGACCGAACGCAGGTTTCCTCCGTTCAGGCTTGTTTCTAGAACTCTCCAAGTACGGTAATCAATTATTAATGGTGTGGGTGGGAGATAATTCATGTTTGAAAAACTATTGTTAGCAGTCACAATCACATTTTCCATTAATTTCTTTCTTCAAGTTCGGATCACAAATCCAGCGAACACTGATGCTATTTATCAAGAACATCCAGAAAAAACTACAATTCTGGTAACTAGACCCAATAAATAACATGAGTTTTCCAGGATGCCAGCAGAAATTCATAATGTCTGACTCATAATTAATAATTATGAATTTCTGCGAGCTTCATCATCTCCGGCAACAATCACCAAAAACAAGATTCTACTCTACCCTTAGTGAAGTTACCACAATCTTTAAAACAGTCTAACGACTTCTTCAAACTCAATTCAGTATTCAAAGTAGAAGCTCAGAAATTTAGCTATTCGTCTGTCAACAGATTTAGATTTTTGCCGTGAGGGTGAGGGGTGAGGAGGCAGGGGAGCAGGGGGCAGGGGAGCAGGGAGCAGGTGACAGGTTACAGGTGATAACAGATTTAATCTGATATACATAAAAAACAAAACTTGTCAAGGGTAAATAGTCAGTTGCTATCAGCCGCACAATTATAGGTAAAACACCTATAAGTATAAATGTGGCTTGATTCAACAGCAAACCCTATTTTTTGGTGGAAAACTAGAGTTCAGCACCATTGTTGTAACCAGGAATCTCACCAAAATTCGGGGCTTTTGTGTTCCAGTCATTAATCCGGCACTTAAATCAGGAACATACTGTCATTTCATAGGTCTAATAGTAAGGGATGATTTAAAGCGAATACGATCTATGAGTCAATCGATTGCTGTATCCTGGTCAACGGTTGATGCGAAATATTCAGAAGCATCGGTGCAAGTTGACAAGCTCTCAAACCACGATTTAATTTTGCGCTGTCAAGCGGGATTGCGTCCAGATCGTGCTGCGTTTGCAGAACTCCTGCGTCGCTATCAAACCCAAGTAGATAGGGTTTTATACCACTTAGCGCCCGATTGGGCGGATAGAGCCGACTTGGCTCAAGAAGTGTGGATTCGAGTCTATCGGAATATTAACCGATTACAAGAACCTGCTAAGTTTCGCGGCTGGTTAAGCCGGATTGCTACTAACTTGTTTTACGATGAATTGCGTAAACGCAAGCGGGTTGTGAGTCCATTGTCCCTAGATGCTCCCCGTGCGGTAGATGATGGCGAAATGGATTGGGAAATTGCTGGTGATACTCCAGGGCCAGAAGAGGAGTTGACCACCAGAGAATTTTATGAGCAACTGCGAGAAGCGATCGCTGACTTACCAGAAGTTTTTCGGACTACAATCGTCTTAAGAGAAATTGAAGGCATGGCTTATGAAGAAATCGCCGAAATCACAGGGGTTTCTTTGGGTACGGTAAAATCAAGAATAGCTAGAGCCAGATCCAGACTGCAAGCGCAATTGCAAAATTATCTAGATACCTAAATTACAATCTCTTTCCTTTGTTAAATGCGATAATTTAAACATTGATTAAGAATTGTGAGGAATCAAAACGTCTGCTGCTGCCGTCAGGAAAAATCAGGAATTGATCAATGAATTTCTGAGAATTACTAGCTTGCTTTACCCGTGTATGGATTAGTAATAATGTTAAGATGACTACTGATTCTCAGTTTAACGACCGTTCCCACTCACAACTTACTGGAGATTTGTCAGCAGGGATGGATCAACATACCAATGAATCAACGGGTACTACAGATATGGTGAAGCGCGATCGCTTCGAGTTATTAAGTGCATACCTCGATGGTGAGGTAACAGCTACAGAACGCAGGCAAGTAGAAGAATGGTTGGCTAATGATGCCTCTGTTCAATGCCTGTACGCTAGATTATTAAAACTGCGGCAAGGTTTACGGACTTTACCAGTTCCAGACACCGCACAATCACCAGAAGTCACAGCCCAAAAAGTCTTCTCTCGGTTGAGTCGTCGCTCACGCCTAGCCTGGACATTTGGTGGTGCGGCTGTTGCAGCTTGTTTTATTAGTGTAGTTTCGGGTTTGCTACCTGGAAGTGAATCTAGGACACCGCAACTGGCACAAAAACCCCCAGCAGAAATAGAATCTCCATCAGCCGCTAAAACATCTACTACCCCCACAGCACCCCTGATGGTGGCGATAAATAACCCAGTGATTGAAATTCCCAAAGCAGCAGTCACTACCCCAGAAAGCACTATTGACTTCAACCAACCGGAACTGAACAACGTTCAGCCAGACTTGAATTAACCCCAAGTAAAATATAGTGTTTCTTGGTTGAGTGCAGTACAAGTAGATGGGGAAAAGAGGCTAGGGGCTAGAGGCTAGAGAAATGACTTCACTGGAATAAAAACCTCTAGAATTTTGGATTTTAGATTTTTCCCTTCAATCCAAAATTTAAAATCTAAAATTCAGTGAGTGCTAAACCACAACCACTCCACCAGCCATCAGCCAAAAAAGTGCCGTTGAACTGGTGAACAAGTTCTAAACTCATTACATAAACCCAAGCCCAACTTAGAACTTCGCCTTGGGGTGTGTACACTTCAACTCTTTGGCGATTGTAAAGATTTTCTGAGGTGGGTCGATGGGGTTGGTAATCTTCCAAGTAATCTAGAGATTGTAAAACCTGTTGGTCAGCGAAAGAAAGCAAATAGCCGTGGACTTGATTTTGTCCTGATGTCATCCCTGGGTAGCCCATAGGCAAAGCAAACAGTTTGCCTAATACGACTGCCCTTTTGGTATTGATTACCTTTTCTGCACAATATTTTTGATAATTAGCTTCACCGGGTTTTAGTGTACCGTAAACAAAAACCCGCAGTTCTTCAGCAGATATTAATCTATTATCTATCACCTGTAACCTGTCACCTGTTACCTCTAGTCAATTCAATTCTAATTTTGCCGCCAAAATCAGGAATAGGTGCTGCGGGTTTAGTAACAAAGACTTGGACTTGTGTGACGCGATCGCTCTGTTGCAAGATAGAGTCAGCGATTGTACCTGCTAACTTTTCTAGTAAAGCAAATTTAGATGTTTTAACTAAGTTTTGAATAGTGCTAATTACACTGCGATAATCAAGAGTATCTGCGATCGCATCCGTTTCAGCAGCTTGGGCAAGATCCAACCACAATTTAATATCCACCTCAAACCATTGTCCTAAAACTTGCTCTTCTGGCAAATATCCAGTGTAGCCATAGCAGCGAATTCCCGTTAAATGAATACAGTCCATAGTCTTCCAGATAAATTTGCCATACAGAATTTAACAAACATAGGACTTACATACAATGGTGAACCATCCCAATTAGAAGCACCATATATTTATAGAAGTCAAAATTTAAAAGTCAAGCAAAAAATGGTAATTATTCGTTCTATGCTTATAGCGTTTCTCATTCTATTGAGATACAAGCAAGAATAATTAACCGCCGATGGCAACAGAGAAATTTATACTTCAGCACTAGCCTGCTCTATTTATCATCCGGCTGATTTTGTCTAGTTTTTGGGGTTATTTAATCAGCTAAATTTATCGCTTATCCCAAGCAATCAGCTTTTACACTTTTCTCCAAAAATGGTATCAAATACTACTATTTTCTAGAGATCGCCAAACTTTTCGGTCTACTGACATTGTTCTGCTACTCCCGACCGACGGCTTCGCAGTTTTAGTGATCTAAAAACCATAGAAGAATATCTATACATACAAAAACTTTTTTTTTGATCACTCGGTAAATATTACTACCCAGAGTAGCGTAAAGTTAAGAATATCAAAATGATTTAACTATTACGATTTAGTTTTTCAAAGTTTGAAGTCGCTCGGCAATCTGTTGTCGAGACTTTTTTGAGTACGCGATCGCAGATGTTAGATTCCATTATCCAGCCGACTTTTATCTATAACCCATCCTTTATATGAAAAGGGTCGGTTCTAGTTCGTTTGATATACCGTTCATTGACCTCAATGATGGCAATCACCAATCTCATCCGGTTTAATAACCTCCGGTTCATTTAGTTCATTTATTGCAATACTCGTCATCCGAGGAGAAGGAGGCATTCGTGGATTTTGTGTCGTTGTTCGTGACGGACTTCATTGCCCAATTGCAGTCCCCAACACTCGCCTTTTTGATTGGTGGCATGATCATCGCTGCCCTCGGTAGCGAATTGGTCATTCCTGAGTCTATTTGTACGATCATCGTCTTCATGCTGCTCACCAAAATCGGTCTAACTGGTGGAATTGCGATCCGTAATTCTAACCTGACGGAGATGGTGTTACCCATGATCTTTGCTGTAATAACAGGGATTACGATTGTATTCATCTCGCGCTATACGTTAGCCAAGCTGCCAAAGGTCAAAGTCGTTGATGCGATCGCAACCGGGGGATTGTTTGGAGCCGTGAGTGGCTCTACAATGGCTGCCGGTCTGACAGTACTGGAAGAACAAAAGATGGCATACGAGGCATGGGCTGGCGCACTCTATCCCTTTATGGATATCCCCGCGCTGGTAACAGCAATTGTTGTGGCTAATATTTATCTCAACAAGAAGAAGCGTAAAGAAGCAGCCTACTCTCTTGAGCAGCCCGTTGTGGCTGGCGATTATCCCGATCAAAAAGATTATCCCAGCAGCCGGCAGGAGTATCTCAGCCAGCAGCAGGATGCTGGGGATAACAAAGTCAAGATATGGCCAATTATCGAGGAAAGCCTCCGGGGGCCTGCCCTATCGGCAATGTTGTTAGGTCTAGCTCTGGGACTGTTCACCCAACCGGAAAGTGTCTATAAAAGCTTCTACGATCCCGCCTTTCGTGGCTTGCTTTCAATCTTGATGCTGGTCATGGGGATGGAAGCTTGGTCAAGAATTGGCGAACTGCGTAAGGTAGCCCAGTGGTATGTTGTGTATAGTGTGGTGGCACCGTTTGTACATGGGCTAATCGCCTTCGGTCTCGGCATGATTGCCCACCAAGTCGCGGGATTCAGCATGGGCGGTGTTGTGATTCTAGCTGTCATCGCCTCCTCCAGTTCCGACATCTCAGGGCCGCCCACATTGCGAGCTGGTATCCCATCAGCCAATCCCTCCGCCTATATAGGCGCGTCCACAGCCGTTGGTACGCCAGTTGCGATCGGCTTGTGTATACCGTTCTTCCTCGGACTTGCCCAAGCGATCGGCGGCTAATCCCAGATGGATTGAGGTCTGTCGGCGCTTCCTTGATCGGGCAGACCAAGTAAATCAATGTACATCATTTCAGGAGGTAAGCAACATGGCCAAGCGTGCCAACAAGCTCGTCATCGTTACGGAAAAGGTTCTGCTGAAAAAGGTCGCCAAGATCATCGATGAATGCGGGGCGACCGGTTATACGGTTGTGGATACTGGCGGTAAAGGCAGTCGCAACGTGCGCTCTACAGGTAAACCCAACACTGCCGATACCGATTCAAATGTCAAGTTCGAGGTACTCACCGAAACCAGGGAGATGGCAGAGAAGATTGCGGATAAGGTCGCAATCACTTTTTTCACCGATTATGCGGGCATTATCTATATCTGTGAAGCAGAGGTACTGTACGGGAGACATTTCTGTGGGCCAGAGGGCTGTTAAATCGAAATGACGCGCCACGAAAGGAGCAAGCCATTGGAGCGAGTTTCTGTGGGTCAGACATCTGTTGCACCGAGACAAAGCGACCCCAAAGGCCGAGGTCATGACCTCGGCTTTTGAGTGGCCGTGTTTCCTGTCCGCAGGACGTTTACCCTGGTGCAGAAGTCATTTCCCCCGCAGTTTTATAATTTCCTCAAACCCTTAACCTTCATTCCTTTAAACTCATGATCTTGTCCAACATTCTGCCTCCTTTCAGTGGGGGGATGACCGCTCTCTTGGCTCCGATACCATTCCTGGCGACCGTTGTTGCTGAGGATTCACCGATTATTCTGTCTGGCGTATTGCTGACACTGGTGGTGATTTATCTGGCCAGCAAGTTCGGCGCAGAGGTCGCTAGACGCTTGGATTTTCCACCAGTTCTGGGGGAACTGGTCGCCGGTGTGATTGTTGGCGTTTCGGCATTGCACCTAGTGATCTTTCCTGAAGGGGGGCTGTCTGCCTCTGACTCGGTGGTTATGACGGCGCTGCAAAAATTGAATCAATTGGCACCGGATGCGCTGACCCGAATCTTTGAGTCGCAAAGTGAAGTGATTTCGGTTCTAGCTGAAATCGGCGTGATTATT
Source organism: Anabaena sp. FACHB-83 (assembly GCF_014697485.1). Lineage (NCBI taxonomy): Bacteria > Bacillati > Cyanobacteriota > Cyanophyceae > Nostocales > Nostocaceae > Anabaena > Anabaena sp. FACHB-83. The sequence continues at coordinate 18,678 of NZ_JACJRY010000013.1, forward strand.
CTGCTGTTTGAAATTGGACTGGAATCCGATCTGCGGCAACTGAAGGAAGTGGGAATTCAAGCCACAGTTGTCGCCTGTGTTGGGGTCGCGGCACCTTTTGCGGCAGGTACGGCAGGTTTAATGCTGCTCTTTCATGTTGCAGCCATTCCAGCGATTTTTGCGGGAGCAGCGTTAACGGCAACGAGTATCGGCATTACTTCTAAAGTGCTGTCAGAGTTAGGTCAACTCAAATCCAAAGAAGGGCAAATCATTGTTGGCGCGGCGGTGATTGATGATGTCCTCGGCATTATTGTCTTGGCTGTAGTCGCCAGTTTAGCCAAAACCGGTGAAATTGATGTTGCCAATGTCATTTACTTGATTGTCGGCGCTACGGCATTCTTGATTGGATCAATTTTGTTGGGGGGTGTCTTTAACAAAAGTTTTGTGGCGATCGTAGAGCAGCTCAAAACCCGTGGAAATATCGTCATTCCAGCATTTATCTTCGCTTTCTTTATGGCATTTTTAGGCAATGCCATTCACCTCGAAGCGATTTTGGGTGCTTTTGCAGCAGGTTTGGTACTTGATGAAACCGATGCCCGGAATGAGTTAGATGAATTAATCAAACCGATCTCTGATTTGCTGGTACCCGTCTTCTTTGTGACAGTAGGAGCGCGTGCCGACCTCGGTGTTTTGAACCCAGCAGTACCGGAGAATCGTGCAGGACTATTGATTGCTGTCTTTTTGGTGGGAGTAGCGATTATCGGCAAGCTGATCACAGGTTGGGCCGTATTTGGACAACCTGGCATCAATCGAGTAGCGATCGGGGTTGGGATGATTCCACGAGGTGAGGTGGGTCTAGTGTTTGCCGGCATTGGTTCAGCTAGTGGCATCTTGGATAAGCCCCTGGAAGTGTCAATTATTATCATGGTAATTTTGACAACTTTTCTGGCTCCACCTTTTTTACGGGTTGCCTTTGGTTCATCCACGAATCCCATCCCAGAATCGACCACGCCTGTAGAAACAGCAAGTGAGTAACGGTTTTACGAGATTGCGGCTGTTGACACCAAAATTGTTTGTGGGGATTGGGTGTAAAGGTGAAAGGGTGTAGGGTTTAAGGGTTTTGAACACCTCATACTATTCCTACTCCCTACTCCCTACTCCCCAGTATCTTTGATTGCAACTTGGCATCACACTCTCGTCCCCTGTTCCCTTTAAAATTGAATATTGTCTGATAGCTACCTTGGATTTGATGCTGGTCGCCTATAAGAATGTTAATCAAATTTGGGCTTTTGTCTTAACGGAGACATTAAAGCGACTGGGTTTAACTTGTGCTGTAATTTGTCCTGGTTCTCGTTCTACACCTTTAACAGTTGCCTTTGCTCAACAAGTACCAGATATTGAAGCTATATCTATTCTCGATGAACGTTCTGCGGCTTTTTTTGCCTTGGGAGTAGCTAAAGCCACCGGAAAACCTGTAGCACTGGTTTGTACTTCGGGTACAGCAGGGGCAAACTTTTATCCAGCCGTCATAGAAGCTAAAGAAAGCCGCGTACCACTTTTAGTATTAACAACTGATAGACCACCAGAACTGCGAGATTGTCATTCTGGTCAAACCATCGACCAAGTGAAATTATATGGTAGTTATCCCAACTGGCAAACTGAGTTAGCCTTACCTTCGGCAAATACAGAAATGCTGGCTTATTTGCGGCAAATGGTAATGTATGCCTGGGAGAGAATGCAGATACCAACTCCAGGGGTAGTACATTTAAATATTCCCTTCCGTGACCCCCTTGCGCCAGTTCCCGATGGTACTGACTTTCAGTTTGACCCAGAAGAATTCTTCTCAGCCTTTACCAATACTGTTTCTACTCCCTACACCACACTCCCTACTCCCCCAGCATGGCAAAATTGCGATCGCGGTGTAATTATTGCCGGAGTTGCCCAACCACAAAATCCTGAAAATTATTGTAGAGCGATCGCCAAACTTTCCCAAACGCTGCAATGGCCTGTTCTGGCTGAGGGACTCTCACCACTGAGAAATTACGCCGACCTCAACCCCTATTTAATTTCCACCTACGACCTGATTTTACGTAATCAGCAATTGGCAAAGCAGTTAGCACCCAAAATGGTCATTCAGGTAGGAGATATGCCTACCAGTAAAGAACTACGGACTTGGTTAAATACGACACAAGCGCAACGCTGGATAATTGACCCCAGTGACCAAAATCTTGACCCCCTCCACGGCAAAACCACACATTTACGAATCAGTGTCGAAACTTTAGATATTAGGCCAAGTGACAATCAAAATTCGCCATCGGAATATCTGCAAAATTGGTGTATTGCAGAAGCAAAAGTCAGGACTGCCGTTGACCAGACGATGACGACAATGGAGAATTTATTTGAAGGGAAAGCAGCTTGGTTGTTGTCTCAAACATTACCCCCAGGAACACCGTTTTTTATTGCCAATAGTATGCCTGTGCGAGATGTGGAGTATTTTTGGCGACCGAATAATTTAAGAGTGCGGACATATTTTAACCGTGGCGCGAATGGAATTGATGGCACATTATCCACTGCGTTAGGAATTGCCCATCATCAACAAAGCAGTGTGATGTTGACAGGAGATTTAGCATTATTACATGACACTAATGGTTTTTTAATCCGCAATAAATTTGTCGGTCATCTCACAATTGTTTTAATTAATAACAACGGCGGGGGAATTTTTGAAATGTTACCTATCGCCAAATTCGACCCACCTTTTGAAGAATTTTTCGGCACACCCCAGGATATTGATTTTGCTCAATTGTCTGCTACATACGGTGTACAGCACGAATTAATTACTTCTTGGGAAGATTTACAGGGAAAACTAAATTCGTTACCAACTCAAGGAATCAGAGTTTTAGAGGTGCAGACAAATCGGAAAGCTGATGCTAAATGGCGACAGGAAAATCTAGGAAAATTTGGGAGTTGCTGATTAGTGAGATGTTTTTTGTTTCGCGCACAGTCTCAAAAAATCGATAGTTAAACTAATACAGGTCGGCGTAAATAAACAGACCAGAAGAAATTGCTAAAACGCTGGTATTATCAATATTCTTTCTTTTTCCTTTTGACTTTTGCCTTGTTGTACTAGCCTCTTTTTCACCCTTGCCCCTTTACCTACACAGTGATAAGTAGAAGGACTAAATTAAACCTAATTTGAGATGACCGGGTTTGGATACTTCGACTGCGCTCAGTATCCAAACTTCGACAGGCTCAGTACATCGCTTCGCGGGAGTTGAGCGAAGTCGAAACTCAACCCTCTTCTAGCCAGCTGATCGAGCATTGAGCGCAGTCGAAATGCGTCTTCTAAATAATTGTGTCCACTTACTTAGTACATCTTTTGATTTGAAAGTAATTTAGCGATCGCTTCTCAGTCCGCGATAAAATTCTCAAGCACGATAGCGCAATTCATTCTCATGCAAGTTAACTGGCAATCTGTCAAAACCTACGAAGATATCCTGTATCACAAAACCGATGGTATTGCAAAAATCACCATCAACCGTCCCCATAAACGCAATGCTTTCCGCCCAAAGACAGTCTTTGAACTCTACGATGCCTTTTGTGATGCCCGTGAAGATACAAGTATTGGGGTAGTTCTATTTACTGGGGCTGGCCCTCACACTGATGGCAAGTACGCTTTTTGTGCTGGTGGTGATCAAAGTGTGCGCGGACAAGCGGGTTATGTTGATGATGCGGGGATTCCTCGCTTGAATGTGCTGGATTTACAGCGATTGATCCGTTCAATGCCAAAAGTAGTAATTGCTTTAGTCGCGGGATATGCGATCGGTGGTGGGCATGTTTTACATTTGATTTGCGACCTCACCATTGCAGCTGATAATGCTATTTTTGGTCAAACTGGCCCCAAAGTCGGCAGTTTTGATGGTGGTTTTGGGGCTAGTTATCTCGCCCGCAGTGTTGGGCAGAAAAAAGCACGAGAAATTTGGTTTCTCTGTCGGCAATATGATGCTCAACAAGCCCTGGATATGGGTTTAATTAACTGTATTGTGCCTGTAGAAGAATTAGAAAATGAAGGTGTTCAATGGGCGCAAGAAATTTTACAAAAAAGCCCCATTGCCATTCGCTGTCTGAAAGCTGCATTTAACGCCGATTGTGATGGGCAAGCAGGTTTACAAGAACTGGCGGGGAATGCAACTTTACTTTATTACATGACTGAAGAAGGTGCAGAAGGTAAGCAAGCATTTTTAGAAAAGCGATCGCCTAATTTTCGCTCTTTCCCTTGGCTACCTTAAAAATGGCAAAAATCGCACCTCCAGCTATACCACAATTGGTATCAGGTGCGATTTTTCCAAATGTCAAAGTTTACAGCACTAGCAATTTTTAAGAGAAATATTTTTTTAATGTCTATAAACTGAGTTTAATAAGAAATAGTTGCTAAATTAGCACTTACTGTTTTAGCCTCAGTCTCTTCAGGAATTAAATTAGCTATTTCTTCTATAGGCACAACTGTTATATTGTCTGCCACAGAAACTAGAGAATGAACACCATCTAAAACAGGTGTTCCATCTGGCAAACTCCAAGAGTCTTCTAAAGTTTCCCAAGAAGGAGCAAAAGGTGGGATCGCTAAGGCGCAAGCTTTCCAACTGGCTTGCACATGCGCTCCCAACTGTTGACAAGTTCCGCCACGGCGACCTTCTGGTTTGTAATGACGACAATATCTACAGGCAGATGTCAAAAATTTTATCGGTTTCATTTGAGTTCATCTTTCGTGCTGTTCAGGGCTGGTTGATATGTTTATATTTTGCTCCTAGATATAAATACGTAATATTGCCAACAAATGATTATTTACTCTAGGTTCTAGCGATCCCAACAGAAAAATAAACTTCAGGATGTTTTTAGAATCTTGTTATATTTGTAAATGATTGGTAAAGTATTTACCTACTAGTTTTTAGCTCAAACAAGCTAGGGATCAAGGCTAAAACTAAAAGTTTAGATTTAAGCTGGGTTTAACTTTAATTTTTTTTGACACCTTATATAGCTAGTTAACGATAAAATTGTGTATTTAATGTAGCTATTTGAGTTGAAACTTACATAGTTCTTACTGAGATGGCATCAGGGAAAATTGCTAGACTGAGAAATAATGTTTACTCAATTCAGTCCTGAGTTGCGTTAAAAATAAAAATTGTGATGTGTCAATCAGTACTCAGAACGGAGATAACCAGGGAAAGTTTGAGTATGGACGTTACCTAAAATCCTGGTAAAAATTTTAGTTAAACTCCTAGCTATAGGAATACGGTTTGATTCCTGAATCTAGTTGTGTAAGCAGGGAGTAGGGAATGGGGAGTAGGGAGTAGGAAAGACGGCTGATCTGGGTGTACTGATTTTTTTCATAAATCAAATATGATTCCTATAAATGTAGGCTGCTATTTCCAATCCAAAATGGGATGCGATGTTATGGCATTCCTATTTGATATTTGAGCAACACAGATAAGGGAGACAAGGTAGACAAGGAAGAGAGATGTTTATAAATCATTGAGGATGGCGATATCAGCCCAAACTTGATTTTTGGGGAGGAATCTCAAGGCATAACTCCAGTTAATAATTTCTAACTGTTTATGGAAACGCCAAAAATTAACTCTAGATTTCTTAAGTATTTTCCAGGAAACCTATAGAGAATATGAAATTTACAAAAGCTTTGCGATTTTTTTTGTAAAAATATCAACTTTATTAAATATTGTTTACATATTAGGACTCATATTTGAGCCAAGTGGCGTGTGTACTGATTCAAAATCCTTACACCCCAAACCCTTTCACCCTTACACCCAATCTCCACAGATAATCTTTGTGCGTAAGTCCTGACATATTCAGGAGTGAGGCAGGTTTTAAAACTGCTTAGATGCACAAATAGCGCAAACTTGCCAGCGATGGAGTTCGCCTGGAGGTGTAGGAGAATGACATTGGGGACACAAAGGTAAATTATGCGATCGCATTTGCATTTTTTTCGCCCATTCCCCAAATGCAGTTTCAGGAGTTTCCTGTGCAGGTGCAGCATCAATTTGAACAGCACCCGCCTTTCCCAGATAACTAGGATGTTCTTGGGGTAAATTTGTGGTTAGTTGGGGTTTGGCTGATGAATTTTGCCAGCCAGCCGTAGAGAAGCGAATATCAACCAACGGCGCAGGTAACTTTGGATTTAAATTTAAAAGAATAATTTGGCGTTTGAAAGCGAGATTTTGCGCCCAAGCAGCACTGGAAGTTGCCACACGCAAAACATCTCGCTGAATCATGATTGGTTGGGTATGTTTAGCGGCTACTGCACCTACCACCTCTGCCCAAAAATGCAGCACTTTTTGAAATGGCTGTTCTTGCCATCTGGCTTGCTGTTCTAAACAGCCTAAAATATCATTGACTGATTTCAAAGACATCTTTACTTCCAAGTGCTGAAATTCAAGATAGTTCAAGAAAGTCTATAGTGATGAGAAATTTTTCGCTACCATTAGCACAAATTATCTAAAGTTAAACTAACAGTCTAGGTTTGAGGCAGACAGGTAATGAGTCAAAACTCGCCGATAGATTCCGGTATTCAATTATCTAAAACACCTGAGTTGAAGCCAGCACTAGCCGCAGCCCTGGCCAGTTTAGAAGTGCAGCTAGACCAAGAGTTGGCTAGATACCGTCGTTCACGTATAGCAGCCAAGACAGCTTATCAAGCCCAAACAGGTAGTAACGTTAACACTCAACTCCAAAATTCAACAGCAATCACGGCATTAACTGGCAAAACTCAGCTACCTGTCACAGAAGTTAAAACCAGTATACCGCCTGCACCTGTGACGGAAGTTTCTGTCGAAAAACCAGTCACAGTAGCCAAGACTGAAACAACAAATCCACCCCAGCCAACATCTTTTACCGATTCCCAACAAACTCAAATTCCCCTACCATCACCCAAGTCAACTAGCAGTATCGTGCCTGCGGCTTTCAAGGCGGCTGAAAGTGAAAATTTGATGTCAACGAAAGAAACTCCGACTCAGCCAGATGATTACTTAGAATCCAGTGAAGCATTGCTGCGGAGTCTCAATGATGAACAACCACAACCAACCAAGCCACCCAGTAATTCTCAAGATAGTTTGCTATCGCCTTTGGGTATCGGCTCTATGTTGCTATTGTTGATGGCTAGTCTGACATTGGGCTATGTAGTTTTTAATCCCAAAAGCTTGCCGCAGTTGAGTTTCGATAAAATATTTAACAGAAATTCTGCAACTAATACCAATCCAACCCAGACTCAGCCAGCCGCCAGCCAATCTCAGCCCCCAGAACAAACCGAACTCACTCCCATACCCAAATATCCCAACTTAGCGGCGAAAGAATTTCCTGAACTGAAAGATCCTAACGATATTGTGGGTTTACAACCAAAAACTCCCCCAAATGCAGCCGCACCTGTAAATCCACCTGTGGTAATTGCCCCACCAGCCGTTAATCCTTTGCCAGAGGTGCAGCCAGTACAACCATTGAATGTATCACCCATCCCCACAACACAGCCTTTAGTCACTTCACCACAGGTAAATAGCGAAATCAAACCCGCAGCAGATGGGTTTTATCACATTGTTATGGATAATGAAGGCGATCGCAGTTTTGCGACTGCCAAGCAAATAGTTCCTGATGCTTATTTATCGGGTGACAATAAACTGATTCATCTTGCTGCTTTAAAAACCAAAGAACAAGTTGCACAACGATTACAAGAACTACAAGCCAAAGGAATTAAAGCACGGGTGCAGTGAAACTAAGTGATCTACATCTAAGATAGGATGGGGAAAATATCAAGAATATGCTCTGCCTGTTGACTGGCAAAAAGTGAATGGAGAGCTGAAATGGAATTGATCAAGCGTATCCTGCGGGTGATTCGGGCTAACCTAAATAGTCTGATAGGCAGTGCAGAAGATCCAGAAAAACTTTTGGAACAAGCCGTTGCTGAAATGCAAGACAATTTAGTGCGATTACGACAAGGTGTAGCGCAGGCAATTGCTACCCAAAAACGTACAGAACGCCAAGCCATAGCAGCCCAAGCGGCGGCAGAAAAATGGTATCGTAACGCTCAACTCGCCATAGAACAAGGCAATGAAATTCTAGCCAGAGAAGCTTTGACAAAACGTCGTGCTTACCAAGAAACTGCCACATCTTTGTCGAATCAAATTGGGCAACAAACAGAAATTGTCAACCGTCTGAAAACAGATATGCGATCGCTAGAGGCTAAAATCTCGGAAGCCAAAACTAAAAAAGATATGTATATCGCCCGCGCCCGTTCGGCGGAAGCATCTTATAAACTCCAAGAAATGCTGAGTGGCGTTTCCCCTACTAGTAGTTTGAATGCTTTTGAGCGGATGGAAGAAAAAGTATTGCAAATAGAAGCGCAATCAGATGCCATCTCGCAACTAGATAGCGATGACTTACAAAAACAATTTACTTCCCTAGAATCTGGTAACAGTATTGATGCGGAATTGGCCAGTATGAAACAACAAGTACTCCATGAATCAGACAATACACCACTACGGCAATTGCCTCAAACTCCAGAGTCTTAAAAACTGGTCAATTGCTATGAATAGGGTATATCTTAGCAATTATGGGGTATCGGGGGGTACCGAACCAAACCAGAAAGATTACATTTAAATAAGAAACTATTACATAGTAAAAACCTTAACTGTTCATCCAAGTACCGAAACTGCCAAAGGAAAAGTAATTATGGGATTATTTGATCGGATTAAACGAGTTGTAAGTGCCAATATCAATGACTTGGTAAATAAAGCTGAAGATCCAGAAAAAATGCTAGAGCAAGCAGTTCTGGAAATGCAGGAAGACTTGGTACAGTTGAAACAAGGTGTTGCTCAAGCGATCGCTGCTCAAAAACGGACTGAAAAACAGTACAACGACAATCTCAACGAAGTTAATAAATGGCAGCGCAACGCCCAATTAGCACTGCAAAAAGGCGATGAAAACTTGGCACGTCAAGCCCTAGAACGGAAAAAAACTTTTAACGATACTGTTACAGCCCTCAAAGCCAGTTTAGATCAGCAAGTCGCCCAAGTTGAAACTCTTAAACGCAATTTAATTCAGCTAGAAAGCAAAATCTCCGAAGCCAAAACCAAAAAAGAAATGCTCAAAGCGCGGATTACTACCGCTAAAGCCCAAGAGCAACTTGAAGGTATGGTACGTGGGATGAACAGCAGCAGTGCAATGGCAGCTTTTGAGCGGATGGAAGAAAAAGTCCTGATGCAAGAAGCCCGCGCCCAATCCGCCGCAGAACTCGCTGGTGCTGATTTAGAAAGTCAGTTTGCCCGTTTAGAAGCGGGAAGTGATGTTGATGATGAATTGGCAGCTTTAAAAGCTTCACTAGCACCCGCCAGCCCCCCAAATCAACCCCAACTACCACCACAGCAAACAACTCCTTCCCAAACTACCCCTCCCCAAACCAATGAAGTTGTTGACGCTGAGTTGGAATCTCTACGCAAGCAACTAGATCAAATGTAAATAGGACTTATGCACAAAGATGGTCGGTGGAGATTGGGTGAAAGGGTGAAAGGGTTTTGAATAAGTACACACCTGAACCCCTACACCCTCGCCAAAACCCTTGATTTTTTGCTTTGATGCGTAAGTCCTAGTAAAATCCGATTGGATAAGCTCTTAGACACTCGAACTGCATATTCTGGGGTTGAGACTTGCATTAGTCATTTGTCAACGCAGATGACCAAGAGCGACCTTTAGGAGTAATAATTTAATTTAGATGTGTTTAGCTTACTGATTTGAGCTAGTCCCACACCTGTTGGCTGTGGGATTTTGCGTCAGTAGTCAACAGTCCATGAATTATCGACTATGGACTATTGACAAGTTTGGGATAAAGTATTTTTTGTGCCAAGTATTAATGACCACTAATGGAGACTGCCATGAGTAAGGGTGTAATCACCATCACTGATGCTGAGTTTGAAACCGAAGTGTTGAAATCTGAGCAGCCTGTATTAGTTTACTTTTGGGCTTCTTGGTGCGGCCCATGTCAGTTAATGTCACCACTGATTAATTTAGCAGCCAACCAATATAGCGATCGCCTAAAAATTGTCAAAATGGAAATTGACCCCAACCCCATTTCTGTCAAACAGTACGGGGTAGAAGGTGTACCAGCTTTAAGGCTAATCCAAGGGGAAAAATTATTAGAATCAACCGAGGGAGTTATTAATAAAGAAAAATTACTGAGTCTGCTAGATACCCATTTAAATAACAATTAGTCATGAGTCATTAGTCATTGGTCATTAGCAAATGACTCATGACTAATGACAAAGGACAAAGAAAAAATGACTAACATCCAATTTGCACAACGTTTACAACCTCTACAATTTAACGTGTTTGCGGAGATGGACAAAGCTAAAGCGGCGGCTTTGTCTGTTGGGCAGCAGTTAATTGATTTATCCCTGGGTTCTTCGGATTTGCCGACAGAGGCGCATGTTTTAGAAGCGATCGCCCAATCTTTGTATGATCAAAGTACCCACGGTTATTTGTTATTTAACGGTACGCAAGCCTTTCGACAAGCGGCTGCTGACTGGTATGAGCAGAAATTTGGCATCAAGGTTGATCCCGAAACCGAAGTATTACCTTTAATTGGTTCTCAAGAAGGTACGGCTCATTTACCTCTAGCTTTATTAAATCCTGGCGACTTTGCCTTATTGCTCGACCCTGGTTATCCCTCCCATGCAGGCGGAGTGTATTTAGCCAGTGGACAAATTTATCCTATGCCATTACTGGCAGAAAATGGATTTTTACCAGTATTAGCCGATATTCCGGCGGCGGTTGTGGCGCAGTCAAAGATGATGGTGTTGAGCTATCCCCATAATCCCACAGCCGCGATCGCACCTTTGGCTTTTTTCCAAGAAGCTGTAGCTTTTTGTCAGCAACACAATATTGTGTTAGTTCACGATTTCCCCTATGTAGATTTGGTGTTTGAGGGAATTCAGGGGGTTGATTCCCCATCTTTAGTACCGTCAATTCTGCAAGCTGACCCAGAAAAAAGCGTCTCGATTGAATTTTTCACCCTTTCTAAGTCTTACAATATGGGCGGCTTTCGCATTGGCTATGCCATTGGCAATGTTGAATTAATCAAAGCTTTACGTCACATCAAAGCCGCAGTTGATTTTAATCAGTATAGAGGAATTTTGAATGGGGCGATCGCAGCCCTAACCGGGCCACAAGCCGGAGTCAAAAATACAGTCACCACCTTCCGCCAACGCCGTGATGCTTTTGTGAATGCTTTACATCGCATTGGTTGGCAAGTTCCCAGTCCCGAAGCCACGATGTATATTTGGGCTAAGTTACCCGCACCTTGGCAAAATAATTCTGTGGAATTTTGTACTCAGTTAGTCAAACAAACCGGGGTAGCCGCTTCTCCCGGTGCTGGTTTTGGTAAATCTGGAGAAGGATATGTGCGGTTTGCCTTGGTACATGAACCAGCTTTGTTAGAAACTGCCGTGGAGCGAATTGCTAAGTTTCTTTAAGTATGCCGAGGTCAGTGGATTTATCAAGTCTTGATGTTAAATTTGTCAGAATTTGATTAATCCATATCTAACGTTGGGTTTATTTAAGATACACTACAGAGAAATTACGGAAATGTCACCGAGATATTAAAATCTATCGGTGACGGTTGACTAGAAGTGGTGAATAGAGGTGCATGGCAAGTAGTGTGGTAAAAATTAGCCTGTGTGCTGCGTCTTTCTTGGTGATTGGTGTTTGGGGACAGCAGTCAGTTTGGGGTTTGAGCAACACTTCATTACGAGAACCAGAACAGACGACTTCCCAAGCAGAAGTAACTGGGGATGAAAATCATACCAGCCCAAATCATTACTACACGCCTAGTTTGAGTCTCACCCCTAGAAGTGATGCACCTGTATCTAGTTACATCCCCGCCTATAGCAACAGATGGGCAAACCTCAGTAGTACAAATCCACGCCCCCGGAAAGTCCCAGAACCTTCAGTCTTGCTGGGATTAATTGCGATCGCAGGTTGCTTGGGAATGCAGCATCAGCAGAAAAAAGCTAGATAAAAAAGTCTTTTGAACAGAGAAATGAGGAGAGAGGTAAAGAACGCGCCACAATTCAACCCAATACCTTTCGGTTAAGATATCTCTTCGTTGAGGCAGCAGTTGTGCGGAGGAGCAGAGGGGCAGGGGAGAGGTTACTGTTAATTCTCCCTTGCGCCCCTGCACCCCTGCACCCAAGATACCTTCACAAGTAAATTCCTTATCCGAAAAGTATTGCAATTCTACCTATCAATCCTATTCTCCTGCGATGCACTGAGCTTGCTGGAGTGTTGCCTGTTGTCCGTTTCCTATTGCCTTTTCAATCAATGTCATATTAACGACACTAGAAAAATTAGTAATTTAGTAGATTTGCTGAAATCAATAGCAAAAGATTAGTCATCTTTTTATTCAGAATCCACAACAGCTTTACCCAATAAAGTCTCCCCGTTTCCTAAACTAGATTGGTGTGCATAACTACTAGGGATGATTAAAAGCTGGTGATATTTGAGACCAGCCGCATTCTTTAAAAGTCAAAGCCTGTAGTCAGGCTAACCCAATTCCAGAGACACATAAAAGTATACAAAATTACCACAAAACTGGCGGAGACAGTAAATGAAAAGAACTTTGAAAACACTTGTAATTGGTGCCTCGATGGCTGTTGGCGTGAGTGCGATCGCCTCTAACCCAGCACAAGCTGGTGTTTTAACCAATGCCACCATTACTGGCAACGATTACATCAAATACAACGTTAATGGCACCAACACAGAGGAAGCTCCAGGTGCTGACTTAGCAACTATTTTAACTGGTGACAGCAGCAGCCCTACTGGTAATGTTGAGTTATTCGCTAGTAGTGAAAAAGCTCCCCTCTTCACAACCTCAACAAATACCACACAACGTGTTTTAGCACTGAGAAATTTCTTTAATTACAACCAAGTTACAACTTTAAGTGGTGAAATTAATGGCAAACAAATCTCTTTGAGTAGCCTGACGGCTACTGATTGGTTTGGTGCAAGCAGTGTACAGGCAGTAACAGGAGCAGCAACAAATACACTGTTAAACAACGCGATTAATGGGTTGTACAATTCATCTAATTTGGCAACTCAGTGGTTTAATACTACTTTATCTACTTATGGTGTGACTGCTAACCAAACCCTGTTTAACACATTTTTACTGGCAGGTGGATTTCAACGCTTCAGTGACCCCAATATTTCTTATGTCAACCAAAATGACACCACTGGAGAAATTAAGATTGGTTTAGCTGGTCACTTAAATGCAGCAACTCTTTTAGGACTAAACCCAGAAAACAAAATACAAGTCAGCGAACTTGTTAAGGTTTCTTATAACGGAGGGCCATCTGAAATCCTTTACAGTTATAAAGCCTCTGATTCTGGTCTAATTTCTAAAGATGGGACTAAATCTCATAATGGCAACTACGAAGTAACCATCCAAGGTATACCTGTACCAACTCCAGAGCCAACAGCTGTACCAGAACCTTCTGTAGTACTCGGTATTTTGGGTGTAGCTGGAATCGTTGCTACACAACGCAAGTTAAAGAAAGTTTCCGGTTGAGACTCCGGTTTCCATTCCAAATAATCACTAAAGGAGCAATTATGCTCCTTTTTTTTATGAAATCTTTATATCTTTTCTGGGTAATTACTGTTGTATATATCACTATAATAAGCTATTTATGTAAGTAGATATACATGACAGGAAACAAATTCACAATTAAGTTCTATGATAGAAATATAAAGATTTATTGAGTAAATGTTAATTTTTTGTTAAAATATTTCAATAAATCATAATGATATTATTTAGTAAATACTAAGATAAAAGTCAATTTTTATTGACTATTTTCTGATATAGCGAAATAGTATAAATAGATTTTTAGTAACTTAATAAATTCCTCTGACAGCATATTTTTATTCAATTTAGAATCAGGAATGTATATCTTCAATTCTGTTTTGTAATGACAGTAAATTTACTCACCATTAATCAGCAAGTGCATCTCAATCAATTAAAAAGAGTCTTATTAATTGAAGATAACCATGTAAACCGGATGTTGCTGAGTGACTATCTCGGTTACTGTGGATTTAATGTCAAAAGTTTGTCAAATGGTACAGCTTTATTTTCAACTGTCAACACATTTCAGCCCGATTTAGTGTTACTAGATTTAAAATTACCCGATATTGATGGCTATTGGCTGTTAGAACAAATTCAAAAACATCCATATTTATCTAAAATACCTGTGATTGTAGTTTCAGCTTTTGCTTTTAAAGCCGATCAAGAACGAGCTATACATTTAGGCGCACGTCGTTATCTTGTAAAACCGATAAACCTCACTGCTTTGATGATGAGCATTCAAGAAGAGTTGGCTTGTCACTGTATATAAAATTTTTTATACCAACTTTATCAGAATTAGCACTCGATAAATCCTGTAGAGACATATTTTGGAAATATACGTAGTGGCGTGACCAGGCTAAAATGTGGCGTTGAAGAATTTCAAAAATAAAATCGGATTATTCGAGATATTGATTATCATAGAATTATTCACCTTCAGATTCAATTAACAATTCCCTCAAGTCAGAACTTAGCAAATAGGTAATCTGAATATGCTGGCAAATAAAATCCTAGTTGCTGAGGATGAAAATTTCCTTATTAATGAGAAAATGCAGGAACAACAGCAACCAATGTTGGCAATTATTAACAGTATGCAACATGCTGTAGTTGTCACGGATACTGATGGTTGCATTCAATTTATGAATTCAATGGCGGAAACACTGACAGGTTGGCAGCCAAAAGAAGCACAGGGAAAAAATGTAGCAGAAGTTGTGAACCTGATTGACAAAGATATAGAAGAAGCAATTGAAAATCTAGCTACACAAACAATAATTACAGGAACGATTATATATTTACCCGATAATTGTGTATTAATTAATAAACATGGGAGAGAAATATTAGTTGGCGATTATGCTGCACCAATGCGGGATAGTAGTAATAATATTACTGGTGCGGTGTTAGTGCTTCAAGAAGTCACCCAACGCAAACTAATGGAGTCACGACTGCTTCAGAATGCGTTTTATGATGGACTGACAGCATTACCAAATCGAGCTTTATTTTTAGATCGATTAAAACAAGCGGTAGAAAGAAGTAAACGCCGGATAGATTATCGTTTTGGAATTTTATTTTTAGATTTAGATGGCTTTGAGGAAATGAACGATCGCTATGGTCATACGATGGGCGATGATTTATTAATAGCGATCGCTCGTAGATTAGAATCGTGCCTCCGCAGTGGTGATACCGTCGGCAGGTTTAGCGGCGATAAGTTTGCTGTACTGCTTGAAGATATTAAAGATATTAACGATGCCATTAACGTCGCTAAACGTATTCAAGACACTTTAGGCTTACCTTTAACACTCAATGGCAACTTATTTTCGACCACAGCCAGTATAGGTATTACTCTCAATCAAGGTGGTAGCGATAAACCCGAAAACTTACTGCAAAATGCAGATGCAGCAATGTATCATGCCAAGCAGCAAGGAAAAGCGCGTTACGCAGTATTTAGGAATGGGGAGTAGGGAGTGGGGAGTAGGGAAGAATTTACTAGCAATTAGGACTTAACATCACACCCCACACCCCACACCCTTACACCCATTCTTCACAGACAACCTTGGTGCGTCAGTCCTGTGCAGATTTAAACCACAGCAGATACTTGCTTTTGGAAGTAAGCCTGCATGACTCTTTCGGCAATTTGACGACTAGTTAAACCTAATTCTGCCTTCGATTCTTCGGGGGTAGCGTGTTCAACTAAGACATCTGGGATACCAATACGCTTGATGGGGACAACAATATCAGCGTCGAGTAAAGCTTCAGCCACAGCAGAACCAAAGCCACCCGTGACACAACCTTCTTCTAGGGTGACAACGCGACCAATTTTCTTAGCCAAGGGTAAGATTAATTCTGTATCTAATGGCTTGACAAAGCGGGCATTAATGACTGTAGCTTCAATACCATGTTCGCTGAGAATTTCTGCCGCTTGCATACTGGGGTAAACCATTGTGCCGTAGCCAACGATTAACACATCATCACCATTGCGGAGAATTTCACCCTTACCAATTTCCAAAGGTTCCCAGCCTTCTTCCATTAAGGGGACACCATAACCATTGCCACGGGGGAAGCGCATAGC
This sequence comes from Anabaena sp. FACHB-83, assembly GCF_014697485.1. Lineage (NCBI taxonomy): Bacteria > Bacillati > Cyanobacteriota > Cyanophyceae > Nostocales > Nostocaceae > Anabaena > Anabaena sp. FACHB-83. The sequence continues at coordinate 34,883 of NZ_JACJRY010000013.1, forward strand.
GATCGCACTGCTGGTATGATTAATGCCAGTCACAATCATCCGTTGTAATTCGGCTTCATCCTTGGGAGCCATCAACACGATGTTTGGAATGCAGCGCAAATAAGCAATATCATACATCCCCTGGTGAGTGGGGCCATCAGCACCCACAATACCTGCCCTGTCTAAACAGAAGAACACAGGCAAGTTTTGAATACAAACATCGTGAATAATTTGGTCGTAAGCCCTTTGTAAGAAGGTGGAATAAATAGCCGCCACCGGACGCATACCTTCAGATGCTAAACCTGCTGCTAAAGTAACAGCATGTTGTTCAGCAATACCCACATCTATATATTGATTAGGTAGTTTAGCTTGGAGTTTGTCTAAACCTGTACCTGTAGCCATTGCGGCTGTAATACCGATAATTTTCGGGTTTTGTTCAGCTAGTTTAACTAAGGTGTGGGCAAAGACTTTGGCATAAGCCGGGGGTTTGGGTTTGCTAGAAGGAATGGCTTTGCCGGTTGTCAAGTTAAAGGGGTTTTGGGCGTGGTAGCCTACTTGGTCTTGTTCGGCTATTTCATAGCCTTTACCTTTGGTGGTGACTACATGAACTAAAACTGGCCCTTGTATTTGATGCGCCTGTTGGAAAGTTGCAATCAATTCTTCTAAATTGTGTCCATCCACTGGCCCCATATAAGTAAAGCCGAGTTCTTCAAACACCGCCCCTACTTTGGGAACCGCTAACCGCTTCATCCCTTCTTTGATGCGTCCCAACTCTGGAGACAAAGATTCACCCACGAAAGGAATTTGCTTGAATTGTTCCTCGAAGTTATCTTTGATGAATTGGACTGGCGGACTCAGGCGCATTTTGTTCAGGTAGCGAGGAATTGCACCGACGTTGGGAGAGATAGACATCTCGTTGTCGTTCAATACTACCAGCAAGTTGGTTTTCGGTAGATGTCCAGCATGGTTAATGGCTTCTAACGCCATCCCACCTGTTAAAGCACCATCGCCAATAACAGCAACAGCTTTAAACTTTTCGCCTTTTAAATCTCTAGCTAATGCCATACCCAAGGCGGCGGAGATACTTGTAGAAGCGTGACCAGCACCAAAATGATCAAACTTGCTTTCGCAACGTTTGAGATAACCTGCAACTCCGTTTTTTTGTCTGAGGGTATGGAAGTTACTATAACGTCCTGTAAGCAATTTGTGAGGATAAGCTTGGTGTCCGACATCCCAAATAACTTTATCCTGATCTAAATCTAATGTTTGGTAAAGCCCTAGAGTTAACTCTACAACACCCAAACCTGGCCCTAAATGACCGCCTGTTGCTGCTACTGTTTGCAGGTGTTTATCTCGAATTTGGCGAGCAATTTGTTGCAGTTGCCGGATAGATAAACCGTGCAACTGATTAGGATGGGTGATTTCGCTCAGATGCATATTATAGGGTTTTCCTCTCTAATTTCTACTTTTCGTATTTTGATTTTCCCACGGTCGGGTTGCCCCCATGATGATGAGGCATTGCAATTCTGTTACATAACCCGTTAAGAATGAGAACTTACGTAATCACACACTCTAATCCAGCATGGTGTTAAACGATGAAAGTCTTTGGCTGTCAATGTTTGACATTCCTGATACCTGTTGTTTGTGTGAGTTCTCTGAATATGGGTAAGTTACCTTGATTACTAGGGTGAAACTGTATTATCAGGCACAGTCGGAACTTCTGGTGTGTCTGGGAGTTTTTGTTGTCGTTGCAAGTATTTACTCAACACGTAAGCCATATCTCCACGAGTCATGGGTTGCAATGGGGAAAGATTGCCTTGGCTATCTGTGTTGACAAATCCTTCGGAGACGACGGTGGCGATCGCTCTTCGCGCCCATGCTGGAATTGATTTAGCATCAGGATGGGAGGCTAAAATCTCATTCACCGAATCATCATCAAATTGAAAGACACCGTAAGCTTGGGCAAATATCGCTAAAGCTTCTGCCCTGGTAACTCTTTGGTTGGGAAAAAACAAATTCCCCCGATAGCCTTTCATAATGTCTGTTTTTAAGACTATCTGAATATCGTTAAATGCGCGATTAGAAGCTGGGACATCTGCAATCACAACATTTTCTTGACTTACAGCTTGTCGTTTATCTAGCCGAAAGACTTTCACCATAATTGAGGCTAATTCTGCCCGACTTACCAATCTTTCGGGATAAAAATTACCATCTGGTGAATTGGTCATCCATTTGGCAGCAATTACCTGTTGAATGGAATCTGAGCTTGTCTGAGAAGGCGTTTCTGTTGATTGTGCCTGAACATTTACCGGAAAACTTTGAAGTAGCACAACTAAAGAAATCGTACTAAAGTACTTGCTGATATTTCTCATTATTCTTTCAGATACTCATTTATGAATACAACCAACTGCCAGACTGGTTGGAAATTCAAATCTGGGCTAGTTGAATTTCAAAACCTATGAGATGAATTTCTCATCTTGTGACGTAGGATAGTTAAGTAATGTTGCAAGGACTGACGCAGTGAGACGAAATATCAAGGGTTAGAGAGAGGGTGTAGGTAACTGTTTGGTTGACCGCCAAACAAAAAATTTGGCAGGTTTGATTTATCCACGGCTGCGTATAGAATTTGTACTGATACATACTGAATGCTATTTGTTGAGAATTGTAACTAGCGAATAAATATTTTTTAACACATCCATTCTCTTGTGTTGTTTTACAGATAGATTGAAATCAAGTGACAAGGACTAGGAAAATGCCGCAGACAGTTCAGCAGCATCATAGACTAGGTACAGAAGTTTTACAAGGTTGCAATTTGACGCAACTCACAAACCAACAAATACAAGAATTTAAACAATCTCTGTGGGCTAATGGTGTAGTTGTCCTCAGAAATCAACATTTAACAGCGTCACAATTACAGGAATTTGCTAACCGCGCTTTTGGGGAATCAGGCTTTAAGTATCTGCCTCAACCTTTAGACCCAGAGATTGACCCAGATTTACAAAGCCCTGGTGTTGGTATTTTAGGAAATCCCAAAACAAATTCTTCCGAAATTCTGGGTAAATTTGCTTGGCAATGGCATCATGACAAAGACCATCTGCCCAGAACAGCAGGTCTAGAGATGAATTCTTTGTATGTGGTGATGTTGTATGGCGTGGAAATACCAGCACAAGGAATTGATGGTCAACCCCACACCACAGAATTTCTTGATATGGTAGAAGCTTATCAAAATTTTGCGCCTGAATATCAGCGACAATTAGAGCAAATGTCAATGTATCATCTGCCACCAGGAACCTCTAAGCTAGGGGCAGATGTGCCGATGAAAAAACACCCTATTGTTTCAACGCATAAAGTCACTGGGCATAAGGGCTTATATTTAGGTTCAGATACATCCATACTTGTAGGAATGGAAGATGAATTGAGTTTGGCAAAACAGTTTTGGCACGAACTCTTTCAACAGATTTTAGAACGTACACCCGTTTATGCTCATGTTTGGCAGCCTGGAGATTTGGTTGTTTGGGATAACTCCCAAGTTATGCACGCTGGTGTTGCTTATGATGCCAGTAAGTACAAGCGTGTGGCATTGCGTGTAGGAGCAGTGGAGAGAGCATTGGCAAGGGTGTAGGGGTACAGGGGTGTATGTATCTAAAACCCTCATACCACTTCCCCTTACACCCAATCTTCATAGACAATCTTGGTGCGTAAGTCCTGTGTAGTTGAAATATTATTTATTTCAACTACACAGGTATATGCTGGGCGGGTTTAGTTTTACCAAGCGCCCCAAATTGCAAAGGTAATTCCTGGGGTCTGCATATTTACAAACATGGTTTGCCCATCAGGTGAGAAACAAACTCCAGCAAACTCTGATGTGTTGAGAGCATTCCTGGCAAACTTGTAAAGACTGCCACTCGGTGTAATGCCCAAAATATGATCTGTTCCATCTCCATCTTCACAAAGGAAGATGTCACGATTGGGGAAAACAATAATATTGTCGGGATTATCTAAAAAGCCAGAATTGTTAGGTTCAATATACAGTTCAACAGTATTGTTAGTAGGTGAATAACGCCAAATTTGACCATCTCCCGTACTACCGCCACTCTTACAAGTGAAGTAGACATAACCACTACCATAAAAAATGCCTTCCCCACCGGAAAACCTGGCCGCACCTTTGTTATAACCTTCGGTTCTGACGGTATCAGTCGCAGGGTCGGGAGTATTGATTGTTACCCAATCTACTGCCTTTGGAGTATTTTTGGGGAAATTTGTAGCGGTGTTGATTCCAGATGAGCCGATAATTCTTAAGGCGTAAAGCGTACCGCCAGCACTCAGGTTGTTGGGTTGGTTGGGAATGAAGCGATAAAACAACCCATTTGGCTGGTCTTCTGTCATGTAAATATAGCCTGTGTTGGGATCTACAGCAGCAGCCTCATGGTTGAAACGCCCCATAGCTGTTAGTGGAACAGGGGTAACAAAAGTATTGGTGCTACTGGGAACTTCAAACACATAACCATGTCTTTTGCTGTTATTAGTTTCAAAGGTTTCTTCACAACTTAACCAAGACCCTGAAGGGGTAGGGCCACCAGCACAATTACGAATGGTTCCCGCCAGAACTCCTCGATGTTCCACTAGGTTACGGGAAGAATTAACCACTAATTTCGTGCAACCGCCCCTAGCATTTGTGTTGTATTTCCTGTTATTGGGTGCATTCAAACCATTACTAGAGGTTGGAGAAAGTTCATGGTTGCGAATCAGAATTGTATTACCATTGCCTCCAGCAAAAGCAGCCATACCGTCATGACCACCGGGAACTCTGTTGCCGTCAGTCATTGTTTGCCCTGTTTCTGATAATCTTCTGTAAGAAAATCCCGCAGGTAAATCTAGGACACCTAAAGGATCTGGTTGTAAAGCACCGTAAGGCCCGGCTGCTAATGTGCGCTGGGCGTAAAAAGCTTGTAATGGTGATAAGAGAACAGCACCTGCTGTTCCTGTTCCGGCTAAGGTAAAAAATTTACGTCTGGAAAATTTCACAGTGTTCTCCTGAATTATGAATGAATTGTCTGCTACTCAGGAGTTATAAGCGATTGATGTTAAGAGACACCTAAGATAACCTTATAAAAGCTAGATAAAACCCTGTTAAAAATGAAAAGCCCGCCTGTAGCGGGCTATCGGGGACTTGTGAGATTTAAACTGTGACGAAATAGTTAGCACTCAAGCTGAGGTTGGTGGAACCTTGAATAATCGCTACCAATTCCAGACTGTTTTCGTTGAGGAATAGGGCTGTACCTGTGGGTAAACCCGTGGGTACAGATCCCAAGCTGTAGCTAGATTTGGAGCCTGATAATTGGATGATATCTTCTAGGGCATTGAAATCGGTGATTAAGGCATAGTCACTTAGACCAGAGGTGCTGGTATTACCATCGCTGTAGAAAATACCTGTGGTAGCACCAACCACAAAGCGATCGCTCCCTATACTACCCGTTAAGCGGTCAACTTCACCCAACCCTCTACCAGTTGAGGCATCTGCGCCTGTTAGTATATCGTTGCCGTCATCACCAAACAAGCGATCGCTCCCCGTACCACCAAAGACTGAATCATTACCGCGTCCACCATTAATGCGATCGCTCCCACTATCGCCATAAAGCAAATCATTACCGTCGCCACCTGTAATCCGGTCATTGCCAGCGTTGCCGCGAATGGTATCATTAGCCGCACCACCAGACAGCACATCATTGCCAGTAGTACCAACCAGATTGAGTGCAGCAATTACTTGATTGTTTTTGGTGCTGTTATAGTTCTCGCCCAGAAATCCGGCATTTAGTACGGTGTTCAAGTTCAACAGAGTACCGTTGGACTGGGTAAAGCTATTGCCTTGGAGTAATTGTGTATACAAAGTATGGGCGTAACTGTGATTACCCACAAAACTAATTTGTCCTGGTTGAAACAGGTCATTCCAGTTAATGTAGAGGTCTAGGGTAGCGAGTCTGGCATCGTAGCCCAGGGTTTCACTAGTATGTATGGCTGTAACGCGAGTTGCATCGGTGGGATCTAAGCGATCGCCTACTGCTGCGCCTTCAAAATTCGGCCCGGCTGGATCTAAGCCCACAATTTGTCCGATGGAACTTCCCGTAGCTGCACGATAAGCCGTACCAGCAAACCCCGCTACATGCGCTCCTAAACTATGTCCAATCAAGTTAACATCACTTGGAGCTACACCGCGACTTCTTAAATAGGTAGCCAACTGATTTCCAACATCCCGCGTGTTACCAGCCGCAGTTGGATAATACAAGGAACTTGCGCCAGCTTCCCAATCTACCAAAATAATGTTTGCATTCGACTCGCGCTGCCGAATGGTTTGGGCAATGTTGACTACCCAATCTGCGGGTTGGTAGTTATTCCCAGCATTGCCAGCCGTACTTTGATAGCCGTGAATAATAGTATATGTCGGCTCACTAGAATTAATTATTCCTGAACGGTTAATAGAACCGTTTCCCCACACATTAAAAGTAACTTGAACCATAGGAAAAATGTTTGTTTTTTGGGCATAATTTTTTGACAGCAAAAATTCACTTATTTGATTGCAGAAATTTCCGCAATCAAATAAATGTCAGATGACAAATTATTTGTTGTGACTGAATTGATAAAAATGATTTTCTGGATTTTTTAAATCTTGGTAGAGACGTTACTATTGCAATAACATCTCTACCAAGATTTTTATTTCAATTCAGAAATTTAAATAATTGAAAAACTGATTTTGCTATAGCTAAGTTAAGCTGATTACTTAATTTTTGAGTAAAAATCAGTATAAATATAATTTAAAATTAGATAAACTTTTATTTATGGTTGCCAGTGCGATCGCCAATTTAATATCCAAAAAATAATAGATTAATTTTTGAAAAAAAAATTAATCCTAAAAACATTTGGTTAGTTTTTGCGGTTTTGAGATTTACCAACTTTGTTCAAGTTGTTTATTAGTAGACACCCGTTGCGGCTTTTCGTTAGAAATGGCCTTCAGTTTAGAGGTAAATGACTCGGAGCGATCGCTTGTTTCGGGGGTAAAGCGGTCAATTGGGGGATGATTAACGGTAGATGGCAGTAATTTGGGCTGATTGTCAGAATTTGCTGAAAAATTATGAGGCAGGACTGGTGAAGAAGTCACCCTAGATTTAGTTTCTGTGGCGGGGAGAGTTAAAGTTGATGATGCCAAAATGTTTTTGACACGTTCACTTTCGCTACGGCTAGAGGCGGTTCCTGTGCGTTTGTAGCTGGGTTCAAATTCCGCTTCAACCGAATATGTAGAATTATTTACTGCCAAATTGGCAACATTCGCTACATTTTCTGAGTTACCATCTTCTTGTGCAGGTGGTAATGCTGGCGTGTTGAGGGCAGTTAAAATTTCTGGGAATTTGCTGCAAATTAGGCGTTCAAATTCCATGTTGAAATGATAAATTGCCTGTTGCCGTCGTTGCCAAAATGCCAGGATTTGCTGGACAGAAATCGCTTTATAACGACCTTGATACAAAGCTTCAATGACTGCTAAGTGCAGCCAATCAAGGGGATATTGATTTTGCCAACGGTAAACTAACTCAGTCGCACTATAGCCACTGAGGTCAAAACTGTAATGAATTAGGAGGGCTGCTGCTAATTCAGCAGCTGTTTCTGGCGTTTTGGTAAACATGGGACTATTGGCTTGAGGCAATAGGTGTAAATTTTCGACCCATCGCCTATAGCCTAGTGTGTTTTTAGCTATAGGGTTGGTCACCAAGGTTTCCAAGTTAATCAGCAATGTTTTTCATTTTACTTGGTCAACCCTTGGCTGTCGAAACAATATAGGGCGAATTAAGATTTGCGGTGCGGTTAATAGCTACTAAGGCTTGATAAACCATTGCAGCCACCTCCGCCCTTGTGGCTTCGCGGGTGGGGGCGAGTAAATTAGGCTTGGGATAGTTGACAACGATACGTTGTTGTGTAGCCGTTGCCACAGCTTTTTGGGCATATTCAGGAATAGTATTACTGTCAGTGTAAGGCAGTAATAGATTGCTTTGGGCGGCGGGTAAACCCAGACCATTCACCAGGGAAACAATTACCTGTAACCTTTGGACATTTTGATCGGGGCGGAAAGTGCGATCGCTAAATCCACTCACAAAACCACCACTAGCAGCAATTTGTAAGGCTTTGTAAGCCCAAAAATTCTGGGGAACATCAATAAATTCAATGGAAGGGCGTTTGGGAGTCGGGTTAAAAGCCGCCGCCACTAAAGCTGCATATTGGGCGCGAGTCATGGGTTTATCTGGTTGGTAGCTACCATCAGCAAAACCTTGGGTTAAATTCAGACTGGCTAAGGTGCGAATGAATGGTTCCGCCCAATGTCCAACTAAGTCGGTAAATGTCGGCACTTCGGCATCAGGGCTAACAATATAAGGTGAGGCGATCGCTTTTTCTTTGCTATTGGCAACCAACGCCTGATATAGTAAGGCGGCTATCTCACCGCGTGTAATCTCCCGCAGTGGTTCTAATAAATCCGATTGGGGATAATTAACAATAATTAATTTTTGGGTGGCGACGGCGACAGCATTAGTAGCATAACTGGGAATTTGGGCGCGATCGCGGTAGACACTCAACACATTAGAATTACCTCCTGTAAATTTTAAACCGTTCACAATTGATACAATCGCCTGTACCCTTGTGAGATTATTTCCAGGGCGAAATGTGCCATCAGGAAAACCGCTAATAAATCCGGCTGTCGCTGCACTAAAAATAGCTGGTGCTGCCCAAAAATCAGGTTTGACATCGGTAAATTTACTACCTTGACTGCTGCTGGGTAACTGAAAAGTTTTCGCCAACACCGCCGCATATTGGGCGCGGGTAATGGGTGCATTCGGCCTAAATGTGCCATCAGGAAAACCGCTAATTGCCCCTCGACTGACTAAGGCTTCCACAAACACCGCCGCCCAATGTCCCGCCAAATCAGGAAAACTGCTACTCCCGGTAACTAATCTCGGACTATCTTCGGTGGCGGCGACAAAATTAACTTGTCCTTTGACAAAGGTGGGGTTTAATTGATTACCCGCAGAAACTAAAGGCTGGGCGGCTGCATTTTGTAAATCAAACTCGCCATTCTCTTGAAAGATATTTGCGCCAGCATCTTGGCTATTACCCAAATCTGGGACAGCATTAGCATTAACCAACAAGCCACCTTGGGCATTTTTACTGATGAGATTTTGCCGTAATACCGGACGGGCATCACGAGAAAGAGCGATCGCAGTCCGATTCTCTGATAATTTATTATTGGCAATTAATGGCGCGGCTGAGTCTGTAATCGCTATCCCCAAAGGATTTTTTTGAAAAGTGTTGCGTAATATCTCCCCTTTACTATTCCGCGCCATAAACAACCCACTGGCAGCATTTTGGACAAACACATTATCTAAAATGGCGGGTTTGGCATTGCCGGTAATAAATATTCCTTCTCGTCCACAACCACTCAAAGTATTGTTAGCTAAATAAGGATTTGATGACTCTATCCATACCCCAGTACCTTTAGCATTGGGATTTGTCACACTCACACCCATCAAACTGGCATCACCCAGCAACAACAACGTAATATTCTGGATGCTAAAAGTCGGGCTTTGATATTCACCCCCACCAGAAATGACAATTCCTGCACCTTTATTCAGTTCATTACCAATGACTGTTACCCCCGCAGTTAACACCAAGGGAAACTGTTCACCGTTAGCCGCGCTGTATGTCCCTGGTGACAGCTGAATAATTATCGGTGTTGTGGTTCTTAAAGCACGGGTGAGGCTTTTAAACGGGTTCAACCTTGAACCATCATTAGTATCTTTCCCCGTTACAGGGTTGACATAGAGTGTGGCCACGAGGGTGGAATTTACCATTGGTTGTTGAGATGCAAGTGTTTAAACGTCACGGCAGAATCATAACTTAGTTGTAGCCGCAATCTTCAAAGCATCATAGCTGTCGTAAATATACCGACGTAGCACCATTAGTCGCAAGTAGTTGAGGTGATATCTTGATGATTTCAGGATTAGGCGTAAGGATTTAGGGGAGATGATGAAAATTTCTCTTTACTCCTTTGCGCCTCTGCGTGAGACAAAATATTTTCTGGCTAAGTTCTACACCTGTGTAAAATAACTAGGCAGATCAGCAACAGGTATCAAAAAATATGGTTAACCCTAAGATTGGCATCATTGGTGGTAGTGGACTATATAAAATGGCCGCCTTGCAGAATGTAGAAGAAGTGCAAATCGAAACTCCCTTCGGTTCTCCTTCCGATGCTGTAATTGTGGGGACACTCGAAGGAACCCAGGTAGCTTTTTTGGCACGTCACGGGCGCAATCACACCTTATTACCTTCCGAATTACCTTTTCGTGCCAACATCTATGCAATGAAAAAATTGGGTGTAGAGTATTTAATTTCGGCTAGTGCGGTGGGTTCATTAAAAGCCGAAGCCAAACCATTAGATATGGTAATACCAGACCAGTTTATCGATCGCACAAAAAATCGCATTTCTACCTTTTTTGGCGAAGGAATTGTGGCGCATATTGCCTTTGGTGATCCGATTTGTCACAATTTAGCTGGAATTTTAGCAGAAGCGATCGCATCTCTCAATTTACCAGATGTCACCCTACATCGCGGCGGCACATATATCTGTATGGAAGGGCCAGCATTTTCCACCAAAGCCGAATCTAACCTGTACCGCAGTTGGGGTGCAACAGTAATTGGGATGACCAACTTACCAGAAGCCAAATTAGCCAGAGAAGCCGAAATTGCCTACGCAACCTTAGCACTAGTCACAGACTACGATTGTTGGCATCCAGATCATGATAGCGTCACCGTCGAGATGGTAATTGGTAACTTGCAACGCAACGCCGTCAACGCCCAAAAAGTCATACAAGAAACTGTCCGCCGTTTGAGTGAAAATCCCCCACCCAGCGACGCACACACAGCCTTAAAATATGCAATTTTGACTCAATTAGATAAAGCGCCAACAGCAACGAAAGAAAAATTACATCTATTGTTACACAAGTACTTATAAATGTGGTTTGGGTGAAGCGCAGTGCAACCCAACCTTGTATATTGAGGGACGTAATGAGTAATGAATAATGAGTAATGAGTTAGAACTTTACTTATTACTCATTACTTAATACTTATGGCGTACCTCACTTACTCCAAAAATGTTGTAAGTCTCGGTGTTGGGAACAACTAGAATGGGATGATAAGAAATTTCGTAGTCTGCGGCTTAAATACAATCCTGGAATAATGGATGATTTGTATGTCTATTGAACTAAGCCTGATCAAAGTTAATTACAAGACACTCCATGACATTGAATCATTTTTAATTCAATGGAATGATAACTATGATGGAGAAACTCATGAATCTTTTGAAGTTAATAACGGTTTGCCAGAAGTATTATCTTTTCTGTTAACTGGTTCAACTGACATATCAGCAGCATGGTTCAGTGATTCTCCATTCTTAGTCCAAGAAATATCAATACCGAACTATGGAAATCTTCTACTAGTCGATGCTTTAGCTGGCGGAATATGTTTAAAATCATTGCGTTCTCATGGACTTGTAGCAATTTGTTTAACAGTTGAACAGGTTCAGGAAGTTGCTCAAGCTTTGTCTAAAATTTCTCAAGAAGATTTAGCATCACGTTGGGATGCTTTGAACTTATTCGCCAATGCAGAACGTCGTAAAATAATTGGTGGTTTGGAGAAGTTGCAACCAAACTTTAGGAACTTAGAACAGTCTGTGGAGAACATTGAAGATTTTTCAGAATATTTTATCAACGAATTTGTTGCTTATTATATTGATGCTGCTCAAAATAATATGGGAATTGTAATTCTTGATTGTACTTAGTCAAAATTTACTCTTGTTGGGTTTCACTTTGTTCCACCCAACCTACTAACTATGATTAATTTTTAGCAAAACCGCAAAGTTCAATTTCTGCCTGATTAAAATTATCCTTCAATATCTTACGCAACACACGCTGAATGTGTAGGTGTTTTCCTGGCTTAACTTTTGTCAGCGTCAGCAACAATAAGTTATCCTCACCAAAATGTTCTATTCCTGCTACTCGCGTTGGTTCTAAAACATCAGCTTCTTGGGCTTGTAACTGCTGTCCTACTTTTTCCACTACTCGATATACATGATCTAAATTAGAGTCGTAAGCAACACTAAATTCTACTCTTGCATATATATATTGCTTAGAAAAGTTGATAATTGAACCTATATCTCCATTCCGAATAATCTGCAATTGTCCATCGGGATGGCGGACATGAGTAGTTCGCAGTTCAATGGCTTCAACAATTCCCTCCACGCTTCTTTCTTCCATTTTCCCGGCTTCTATATAATCACCTACCAAATAATAGTTTTCAAATAAAATCAAAAATCCACACACAACATCATTAATCAGATTTTGCGCCCCTAGCCCGACTGCTATACCCACAATTCCCGCACCTGCTAATATGGGCGCAGGATCAATGCCAATTAGTTTCAGGATAGTTACTCCAGCAGTAAAATAAATAAAATATTTGGCGAAACTCCGAATTAAGGGAATCAGTGTCAGCCGTTTTTGTCGCTGTGAGTCGTTGAAATCTGTGGTTCTTAAATAGAACTCATCTAGTAAAAAGTAAGCAACTTCTATCAAAGTATTGCTGAGAAAGAAAACCCCAATAATTTGCACAACTCTGGGAGTATACTCACTTATCCACGCAATAGGTTCTATTTCCGGGAGAACGAGATTGACAATTCCCACATAAAGAACATATTCTAAACATTTTTTAAATAGGGGAATTAAGTGGCGTAACCGTTCATATAATCGCAGTAGATTATTAGAATGAGAAAACTTGAGACTGAGCGCATCAAGAGTATCAACAATAGTTGCAACAGCTTTAACAATTAATAACCCAACTGAAATAGTAATATATATTTTTAAAGCAATAAATAGATATTTAGTAACAATTGCGGGAAGATACAAAAAATTAGCGCATAAAATAGCAGTAGCTATCCATGCACTATGAATAATAATTCTTTTTAAAGTTTGGAAAAAAGCCTCGACACTTTCATCATTGGCTTTGATTTGATCGACTTTCTTCGCGTAGTCAGAAACCCAGTCTATTCCACGGCTTAAAGGTGGGATGCTAAATTTAACTAGCAATAGCAAACTGATAGTTTTTAAACTTGCAGTGACCAGATTTACCCAAAATTGTGTAGGAAGACTGCGAATCAAATTAAGTTGAAATTCTTGAACATTTTCACCCCGGTAAATTATCATTCCATTCACACCAACCAGCGCCAAACACAGCGCCACGGAAATCAGCATTAAAATTCTGCTAATACTCCGACGTAGGAAGGTGATGTTTGCAGTTCTTTCTTGCAGCCAAGCAACTCTATTTAACTGTTTAAAGATGATGCCAATTAGCAAGTTTAATAGCCAAAAAAGAACTAATACAAATATGACTTCACCAATAATAATTGCTATGTTTGCTATATTCATTTTTGAATAGGATTATCTAAGAACAAGAAAATGAAATTAGTTAGATACGCAAGGGTTTAAAATTTTTTGGTATCTCTTTGTACAAAAAAACTTACTTTTACTCTTGAGAAATACGTAAAAGTATACTCAACATTTTTTAATCTCTCTGACTTTGTATAAAAATGCAAGGACACTTAAGACATTTAAGACAGTTTAGCCTAATCAATCATTAAAACAAATTATTTATTTATTTTTTGTAGTTTTATACTTATATACCAATACGGTTCAGTTAAGAGAATAGTAGGTTGGGTTACGCTATCGCTACACCCAACAAAGTATGCGTGAATGTTGGTTTCCGTTCCTCCACCCAACCTACACCTAAATAATTTACTGAGGTTTTTATTAATACTACAAACGTAAAATTTCTTTCCTGAAAAACAAGAGAATTTTTATTAAAAATTTTTCAATTAACTATTTACAAGTATAAATTTATACCTTATTATATATTAAGCACGATAAAGGCGATCGCCTCATCCCGCGAAGAAGTGTGCGATCGCCTTATCTGGCTCCCATATTCAGGAGATAAATACATGATGGCACAAATTACCAAAAATCCCCTCCCCCACAGAGAACCAATTAAACATTTACTCATTGGTTCCCCCAAAGCGGTTAACAGTACAATCCACTATTTGCAAGTCATTGGCTACGCCAGCGTTGGCGACTGGAGTCCGCTATTACCAACCGCTAACGAAGATGAAGTTATGAGTATTTTAATTCGGCAAATTTTGATGCAGTAATCCTGATTTAGAGACGCGAAATTTCGCGTCTCTACTGAATATTGCAGCCTATTTTGGGTAAATGAGGTAGCGCGGACTAATGAAAAATCAAAGTTTTGAAACGTGTAGCCGCGACTTCAGTCGCCTGGTGCAAGATATGTGTCTCCCTTGTCTACCTTGTCTACCTTGTCTACCTTGTCCTTGTTGTTCACATATCTTGTTGATATGTCGTTAATAATGCAGGGATATGATCATAACCATCCACACCAATGATTGCGATGATTTTAGGGCGGTGTTGTTGTAACAGATTTTGAAATGTTTCTTTGCCAATTTGTCCTTGCAAAATTGTTAATAAACCTGCTGGTTGTTTCCATTCACTAGAAGCAATCTGCTCTAAAAGATACATGCCTAAACTGCCAGTGTAAATGGCTTTTTCAGCATTTTGTAATTGATAATAAGCTTCGGCTAAGTATCCTAAATTCCGCCCTTGTAGATATAAATCTCCCGCAGTTTGGGCTGTTTTAAAACCATCTTCTAAATATTTAATTGCGGTTTCGGGTTGATCAATTACTAGATAAGCAATGCCTAAACTACTCAAACACAAAGCTTTACTTTGGATATCACCTAATCTTTCTAATAACTTTAAACCTTGTTCTAAATAATTAATGGGCATCTCATAAGTTTCTGGTTCAACTTGTTCTAGTTGTTGTGCTTGCATAACTTCGCTGTAACCGAGATTTACTAAGGCGTTGGCTTCACCATTGCGATCGCCTGCTTGCCGACTCAAGATTAAAGCGCGTTGGCTATAATTAATCGCCTCGCCATAATCTTTTTCCTGTACATAAGTCCGGCTGAGGTGGTTGAGGTTGGCTATTTCGCAGGGGCGATCACTGGCATTTCTGGCTATATCTAATGCTTGCAAGTGAAAGTTAATCGAACGCGGATATTGTCCTAAAGCTCGTTGCGAATAACCCAAAAGTGTCAAAATCCTGGCTTTTTCCTGGGTTCCTTCCACTTGGCGCAAGGGTTCATCTAAATAATCTAAGGCGTTTCTTAAATAACTCCCCGAAAATGAGGCAAATATCCCACCATAAAGGGGAAAATAAGGACGTTGGGCAAAGTTTCGCAGAATTTGCAACATCATTTGCGAACCTGCATTACCAAATCTCGCCGCCGTATTACCAAAACCACTGGCTAACTGACTCCAAATCACCGCAAAGGTCAAATAAGTCGAAATTGATAATTTTGAGCCTGCTTGCACATTATATGGTTGTTGGTCAAACCAGTTAACTAAACCACGTTGCAAATACTGTAATATCAACGCTAATTCTACCCAGTCACCCAGGGTCACATTGCTTTGCTGTTCGGCAAATTCAATTGCAGATTGTCCCAAAGCTAAAGTCCGAAAGAATCCATAGGGAAACTCACTATTAACTTTTTTTGCCCAAGTTGCCCAAGGGCCGTTTTCTCCTGGTACGCCGCCAAATCCCAAGTCTCGATTTTGTTCGTACATCCAACTAATCAAGTGGTCTTGGAGTCTTTGCCAAGAAGCTAAACCGCGAGTAATCCCTTGTGATATTTGGTCAATATCAGGATCTAATTGAGCAAATTGTTGTAAACCTTTGGCTAACTGCTGTAATTGTGATGAATTGAGTGGGTGTTTTTGATTGGGATCTGTGAAACGCAACAATGTAGCGAGGCGTTCATCTGTAGAAGCTGTGGTAATTTCTCGCACTGCTGTAGCGATCGCTTCTATGGCTTTGTTTTGTTCTGCATAACGTTGCCATTGATTTTGAATTGTTTTAATTGCTCTCAGGCTGCGGTTGGCTTTGGCTTTTTTGAGTTCATCCTGTTCGCTATCTACCTGATTTTGGATGATACTCAAGCGATCGCTCAATGCCAACTCAAATATTTCCCCCGTTCCCGATGTAATATTTTTTTGCAACATCTGGTACACCATCTCCACGGAACTAACTTTGCCCTGGAGGGTGAGTTGAACAATTTCGTCAATTAAAGCGAGGTAGCGATCGCGCAATGGCAGAGAGTCTGACACTTTAGCTCTGGGATAACTTTACATCAATTCTTATTCTAGTGTTAAGAGAGGAAATGGAAACTTTCACTCTAAATTTTGGCGCGGGGATGATCTCTTGGTAAAAGCATCACAATGTACTTCAAATGGTCTACTGAATTGAATTCAGCAGATGAAGCAACAAAAACCGCCTGTTAGGGAGATATTGTATGTATCGAGATAGTAGCAACAGTACAAGCAATCTAAATCATTAACAGAAAAGTTGAATTTAGGCAATTAGTTATAATATATACCTAACTTGGGAATACTCTGAAATAGGGTGATCACTTGCTGCAACCGCTCAAGGAAAACTGAGTTTCAGCTTTTACCTTAAAACATATTCTTCTCAGGTGTTTAATTATGAAAACTGTTCAAGTTACTTATGCTGGAGAAATCAAAGTTGCAAGAGGAGAAAATCCCAGAGAGTTATATGCTCACCAAAATGAGGCAATCAAGGCACTAGACCAAATAAATAAACTTTCGTTTGAAGGTTTATTAGTTCTGCCAACAGGTGGTGGAAAAACTTTAACAGTAGTTCACTGGTTACTACGCAATTTTATCAATAAAAGAAAAAAAGTTTTATGGATTGCTCATCGTCATGAATTGCTGAACCAAGCCTTTGAGACAATCAGATTTAGTGCTTATTCATCATTATTAAATGACGTAACAGAATTTAGATACCGTATTATTTCAGGGCATCCTCAGCACGACCGCCCTGTAAATATTGAACCAAATGATGACATAATTGTTGCCAGTAAGGATAGTTTAAATAGTGGATTAGATTACTTATTAAAAAACTGGGTCAATCATTTATCAGAAGTTCTTTTGGTCGTTGATGAGGCACATCATGCAACAGCTAAAACTTACCGTAAGCTCATTAATGCTGTCAAAGATGATATAGAGAAGCGAGGCGATACAAATGGATTTAGGATGTTAGGACTAACCGCTACTCCCTTCAGAACAAGTGAGAGCGAAAAGGGACTATTAAAATTAGTTTTCCCTAATGATATTATATTCTCAGAACATTTAAGAAACTTGATTTCTAGAGGAATTCTTGCTGAACCAATTTTTGAAAATTTAGAAACCAAGATAGAAATAAAGCAAAAATTGTCTGCTAAAGACATCAAAAATATTGAGGACTTTGATAAACTCCCCAAAAATATTGCTGAAAAAATTGCTCAATCTAGTATTCGTAATAATAAAATTGTTGATCACTATATCAAAAACAGAGAAAAATATAAACCTCTGTTAGTATTTGCAATTGATGTAGAACATGCAATAACTCTGAATGCTATATTTAGACTCAAAGGAATTAATTCGGATTTTATTGTAGCTTCAGTTAAAGATTTAAACACAGGCGCTACAGTATCTATAAAAGGCAACTCAGAGAAAATTAACAAGTTTAGAAATGGTGAAATTGAGGTTTTAATTAATGTAGAAATGTTGACTGAAGGTACAGATTTACCCAATATACAAACGGTTTTTCTCACACGTCCCACAACCTCGACAATACTTATGACACAAATGATTGGAAGAGCTTTGCGTGGACAAAAGGCAGGTGGGACAGAAAAAGCCTATGTAGTAAGTTTTATTGATGATTGGGAAGACAAAATAAACTGGGTAAACCCACAAAAGCTTCATTTTGAAGATGGGGCAGAATTTATTGAAAGAGATATTGCATCAAGTAATAGAACCGCTAGGCTAATTTCTATCGAAATGATTGAGGAATTTGCTCGTATTATTGATGATTCCATTGATACTAGTGATTTAGAATCATTAGAGTTTATAAAAAGGATTCCTGTTGGAATTTATCATTTTTCTATTCTCGAATCTTCTGAAGGATATGAGCCAAAGCCTACAAACTATGATGTCTTATTATACGATGATACAGAAGACGCATACGACAATTTCGTGACTGATTTAGAGGTTCTATTCCAGAGCATTGATTTACAATATAGGGAAGTACTAACTACAAAAGAGCTTGAGTATCTTTTGAATACTGCAAAAGAAATTTATTTTCCTGGATACCAATATTTGCTAGGTTATAGAGATGAAGATGTAAAAAATATACTAAGATTTTACGCTCAAAAGCAAATTAAGCCAGAATTTCTAGCTTTTAGTGAAAGGAGAAAATGTGATTTATCTATTGTAGCAAGGCATATTTATGACAATTCATTAGGTGGTAAAGCAAAATCGGATTATATTAACTCACTTTGGTATGATGAGAAATCTTTTTGGCAGGTTTTATTCAGCTACAACAAACTATATTTCCTGAAACAGTTGAGTATTGAAAGCCTTAAAATTGAAGAGCCAGATATATACGGTAATGAATTTGTATCACTCCCAAATGTGATTCCTGATAACATACCTTTAGAGAAACTGACGTTATATGAAATTAAAGAACGAGATATTATTGAATACAGAAAAATTAAAAAGGCTGTATTTGCCAAACATACAAATAGAAAAGGGTTTATAACTTGTGCAGTCAGTGGGCTGAGAAGCCAAATGCAAAGAGATTTTCAAATCGATCACATTAAACCCATGTCTCAGGGTGGTTTAACTACGATAGATAACTTGCAAGTTCTATCCCACAAAGCTCACAGAGACAAGACTAGTTCAGAAAACACAAGACAGTAATTTTTTAAATATTGCTGAATATAGCAAACAACAGTTATTTTTATTCTAGAGCATGAGCGAAACTAACGAAGCAAATAAAGACAAAATCCCCAACGAAGAACCGAAATCACTAGCCGAGTTGATTAAATATGACTGGCGTGATCCTAGTAAACCTCGTAATCCTGAAGATGACGTAATTGTAGATGGCTGGCGGCGACGCGCTGATGGAACTTTTGAGAAAATAGAAGATACGGAGGCACAACAATGACATCTTTTATATGCGACCAAATTATAGATTTTGAAGCTACGGATGGTTATGAAGCTCAAGATATTGAAAGACTCATCGAACAAGTAAAACTGTCATTGGCAGAGATGGAAGGGCGTAAGGTAGTAGTTTTATTGAGAAATGCTCATTACTTAACAACCAGAGCATTTGTGATTCTTTATAACTATATTAGAGAATCATTTTCGATAAATGCCGTGTTTGTATTGGTTTCTGGTGATAAATCGAAAATATTTCCGCCTTTACTGGATTTGATAGAACATCAACAGCAAGCAGCTTAAAAAATATTCTAGAGGTGGAACTATGGATGAAACGGACTGCGATCTGCGATCGCCAAAAATCCACCTTATTTTTATTTAGCAGATATCATTCCCCCAGCGAGAAAAATCTGCTCAACTGTTAAATTCAAATCAGGGAAAGTCGGGGATTGAATGCGATCGCCTTGCCGGAATTTGTTAATTCGATACTCACCGTCTTCTAAGCTGCAAACTAAGATTGTCGGTTGTTTGGGTTTACCAATATACTCTCTGCTACCCAACGCCGCATAATCTAAAATCCAGTATTCAGGAATTCCCATTTCTTCATAGTCAGCAAATTTTTTGTGATAATCATCACGCCAGTTTGTGCTGACTACTTCAACTACTAAGGGAATAGATGCTGCTTGACTCACAGTAGATTTCTTTTTCCACAGTGGTTCATTAACTAAATTTGGCTGATTTAATAACAGGATATCTGGTGAGTAAGCTGATTCACTTGCCAACGGTTTTACGAACACTGTTTTTGGGATGAGATAGGGTAAATTTAACCTGTCTGATTCTACACTTAGCTTTCTCACCAAAAATCCGATAATCTCTTCATGATCGCCTGTTGGGGGTGGCATTTCAACTATTACTCCATCGTGTAATTCATAGAGTTTACCTGAGTCGTCTGGATATTGAGCAACGAATTCATCGAAGGTAACTACTTTGGTTAGGTATTGAGTCATGTATTTAATATTTAATGCCGCATATTAAATATTTTAAGTCTGAAATTCGACGCAAATACAGCAGATACAATGTTTATGAGGTATAGCAACTGATTGAAAAAAGTAATGAATAATGAGTCAGAAATTTACTTATTACTCATTACTCATTACTTAATACTCATGGTGTACTTCACTTACTTATACTTATCATTAACAGCAATGACTAGCGACGTTCACCAGCAGGCTGAGTACTTGTAGGTCGCCAAGCTTCATCGCCGGAATATTGCAGCGCCTTACCATCCAAGATAATGCGAATGCGGCGTTCGCCGTGGCTTCCTTTAGTTTCTTCGACATTGATTGTAAAATCTATCGCTGACAAGATAGCATCACCAAAACGCTCATTCATCCAGCGTTGAAGTGTAGGCGCATACACATCAATGGCTTCATGGAGGCGGTAAATTGCTCCGGCATTCCACCGCACTGGCGGGACACGTAGCGGATTCAAGATTCCTGCCTTCAGTCCCAATTGCTTTTCTAAGCATTCTTGCGTGGGTGTTTCCAATGGAGCCTGACCTGTGAGAATTGCCCCGATACGGACTGGGAGAAGATTGCAGGCTTTTCCAAGTGCCTCAAGTGTCAGCCCTTTATCTTTAGCGGCTTGGTTTGCTGTGTCGAGGACTTGTTTTCGTTCCTGATAGCTTGCTGCTGCGAGTGCATCTACTACAGTGCTTTTGATTTCTGCCCTTACCAAAGTTGGCATAAACGCAAGCATAGCAGCGATGCCCACACTATATGTGCGAAACCCAATATACTTCATTTTTTCCTCACTATTTATGATACGGAATATTGCCGTATATATGCTTTAGCGATGTAGGTATAAAAAGACTTGCAAGCTTTTTCTTGATAGAACAATATCAATAAATTGGCGTTATATTGTCAATATTCAACTTTTATACAGAATTTTTCTCTATAACTATCTGATTTGGGATATTTGGGAGAAATTAGAGCGATCGCACATTTGTCAAGAGTTAGAAAAAACAATTAAACAATAGTTTGAGAGCATCCTAATTTTCTGCTTGTCTAACTTTAAGTTTTGAGAAATTTATCAGTTAGTAACTAGTGAGATAGAGATATAAGAGAATATGGCAGTGCTGAATTTTAGAATGTTTTTATCTCACGCAGAGACGCAAAGAGTGAGAGTTAGAATCTGAAATCAAAGCGGATTCCCATATTATCTAATTAACTGTGCTGCTGAATTAAAAAACTGACGATACAATCCCTTGGTGACTAAAATTGTTGTCAACAAATTAGCTATTGCAACCATAAATACAATCAAAATTTCGTAAGAAACTGCATCTAAAGGGTTGACTCCGCCTAATAATTGTCCGGCGGTGATGTTGGGAAGTGTCGCCATCCCAATCAGCATCATTTGATTAATTGTGGGAAGCAATGCAGCGCGAATGGCTTCTTTCCGGTATTGACTAACGGCTTGTTGGGGAGTTGCGCCTAAACTCAAGTGAGTTTCGATTTCAAAAGCGGAATTATTGATGGTACTAACCAGACGTTCACCTGCGATCGCAGCTGCATTCATCCCATTACCAATGATGATTCCCGCTAGGGGAATGAGATAGCGGGCTTCAAACCATCTGTCTGGTTGCAAAATTAACAAGTAAGTGTAAAAAAGTGTGAAAGCGGTACTGATGAAAATCGCTCCCCAAACCACAGGTAAGACGAGGGGAATTTTCTGGCTGATGCGATTGCGGGCGACAATGGCGGTAATTGTCAAGATAATTGCTAAAATTACCAAAACTGCCCCAAGATGATTGACAGCAAAGATAAAGTCGAAAACATATCCCAATACCAGCAGCTGTAAGATGGTTCTGCCTGTAGCAATTGCCCAGTTTAACTCTAATCCTAATTTTTCCCAGGCAGATAAACCAATAGCGATCGCCATTAACCCTACAGCCAAGCCTAAATCAGCTAAATCTAGTTTGATTAATTCCTGCACAGTTGTTTACCTCCTGGAAAAGTGCTGAGTAGAAACTTAAATATTTGTAGCAGTGATATTTGGGTGACAAGGGAGAGGTGTTGGTGAATCAATAAGGATTGACGCATCTCATAAAATGAGTGCTTGCAAGTCTTGTGTATTGACACTTTATCAGAGTGGACTAATTACAAATTACAAATTACGAGTTACAAATTAGTATGATATTTTTACCCATACAATAATTTCAGTAATAACCCTTTTTGATGCGTATCCGGGGCGACAGTCTATTAATCAGCTTTTTGACAAAAAGTCAAGTAGCTAAACTTGACTGTCGAATTGCATCCTTTGTATTTTCAAATCACATAAAAACTCATGTTCCAAAGCGTAAATTCTGTTCCTGCTTTTGATATCAAGCAGCAATACGTCACTATCGAAGCAGAAGTAAGTGCAGCAGTGCTAGAAGTTTTAGCATCTGGACGTTATATTGGTGGCCCGATCATTGAAAGCTTTGAGCAACAATTTGCAGCCTATCATGGTGTTACTAATTGTATAGCTTGTAACTCTGGAACTGATGCGCTCTACTTAGCCCTGCGAGCTTTAGAAATTGGTGCAGGCGATGAGGTGATTACTACACCGTTTACCTTTATTGCGACAGCTGAAGTCATCAGTGCGGTGGGAGCCAAGCCTGTTTTTGTAGATATAGACATTAATACATATAACTTAGATTTGCAGCAAATCGCTGCGGCGATTACACCCAAAACCAAGGCAATTATCCCGGTGCATTTATTCGGACAGCCTGTGGATATGACAGAGTTAATGGCGATCGCCAACAATCATAATTTAGCAGTGATTGAAGATTGCGCTCAATCTACAGGTGCAGTTTGGGAAAATCAAAAAGTTGGTAGCATTGGGCATATTGGCTGCTTTAGTTTTTACCCTACGAAGAATCTCGGCGGTTGTGGTGATGGTGGAGCAATTACAACCAATGATCCCGAATTAGCTGCGAAAATGCGGGTAATTAAAGAGCATGGGCAAAGAAATCGCTATTACTACGAGGAAGTTGGGGTAAATAGTCGTTTAGATGCCATCCAAGCTGCAATTTTGCAAATTAAACTGCGTTATCTGGATAATTGGAATCAAAAAAGACAGGCGATCGCATCTTACTATCAACAATTCCTCAGTCAAATTTCTGGGATTGTCGTACCTGAAGAACTTCCTGGCGGCGAGAGTGTCTGGAATCAGTTTACCATTCGCGTAATCAGTGAATCACGTAATGGTGCTAGTGCTTCTCGTCGAGACTGGGTAAAAAATCAATTGCAAGAACGGGGTGTAAATTCAATGATTTACTACCCTTACCCACTGCATTTGCAGCCAGTGTATCAACATTTAGGCTATCAACCAGGACAATTACCAGTAGTTGAACAAACCTGTCATGAGGTTTTATCTTTGCCAATGTTCCCAGAACTGACAACCCAGCAGCAAGATCAGGTGATTTATGCGCTGAAGGATTGTTTGGTTTAAGGGGAGTGGGGAATCGGGAATCGGGTAAAAATTTCCTACTCCCTACTCCCCACTCACTACTCCCTACTCCTTAGACAACTGCACGGTTATTGGCAGTCTCTAATGCTTCTACCAAACCACGTACAGCAGCAATCATCGCCACTTCGCTGTTGAGTTGGTTGATGGCAGAACCAACACCAACACCAGCCGCACCAGCCGCGATCGCTAAAGGTGCTGTAACGTTAGAAATACCGGAAGCGCACAATACTGGTACAGATACAGCGCGAGAAATTTCGTAAGCTGCGGCTAAGGTAGGCGCAGCTTTTTCAATTAATCCCAAAGTGCCAGAGTGAGCAGGTTGGCTGCTGGTTCCGCCTTCGGTTTGGATGATGTCAGCGCCAGCTTTGACTAGTTCTTCTGCCAGTTGTACTTGCTGATCTAGTTCCAGGATGTGAGGAACTGTCACAGATAAGGTGATTTCTGGTAAAAGTGCGCGGGTTTGTTGAGTCAAGGCTAAAACTTCTTCAGCTTCAAATCTGCGCCCTTGAGCGTAGAAAGAATCAAAATTACCAATTTCAATTAAGTCTGCACCAGCCGCCACAGCTTGCACAAATTTTTCTGGTTCAACTGCTGATACACAAACTGGTAAATTAATCAAGCTTTTGGCCATTGCCACGATTGCTGGATCAGCAGCAATATCAACAAAAGTCGCACCACCAATTTCAGCAGCTTTAATAATAGCAGCCACGCGATCGCCATCAAAGTTATGCAAACCGCTAATTACTTTCAAAACACGGCGGTTGGTAAATGCACGTTGTAATACAGGATGTATCGTCATAGTTCGTTTTTCGTAGCTACGAAGGTAGGAATATTCTTACACTACTGCGCGTTGGCGGCTAGGGGGTAGTCAGTAGTTCAAGACAGAATCTTAGATGTTGAGTATTGGGTGTAAGGGTCTAGGGGTGTAAGTAAGTAGTTTGGGTGGAGGCGCACAAGAGATATTAGTAATAACACAGCAAATCTATATTGCGCCGTAACTCAACACCAAATTATGAGATTTTGAGAAAATATTGTGACAGGTAAAATCATTGTGGAGTGAATTTTATCTTGGAATTGAGATATTTTGATAGTTGAAAGTTTTGTGGTTTTCTTCATGGCATTTGTTGGGTTACGCTGTCGCTCCACCCAACCTACAGAAGAGGCTACAAACGGGACGATAGTACTGGGTTGTGAAAAAGTATTCTTTTTAACGAACCGCAAAGGACGCATAGACGCGATAGCGGCTTCCCGCAGGGTAGGACACAAAGAAGGAGAAGAAGGAAAAGAAAGAGAATTTCACAAATGATTTAGGATTGCTATAGCATTTGTTAGGTTCCGCTTCGTTCCACCCAACCTACAAAAGAGGCGATCGTACTTTATGAAAAAACGCCAATGGCGTAAACAGCCAGACTCTCACGCAGTGTAAAACTATCGTAGTCCTAAATCATTTG
The DNA here is from genome assembly GCF_014697485.1 of Anabaena sp. FACHB-83. Lineage (NCBI taxonomy): Bacteria > Bacillati > Cyanobacteriota > Cyanophyceae > Nostocales > Nostocaceae > Anabaena > Anabaena sp. FACHB-83. The sequence continues at coordinate 60,036 of NZ_JACJRY010000013.1, forward strand.
TGAATAACAAGATCCCCGACTTCTTGAAGAAGTCGGGGATCTAAGCCTCTCAATTTTTAGTCTCTATCAAGTTAACAGCTTCAATTATTACCACCAGATTCGATTACCATTTTCGTCAACTCTGGCTTGACGAATCACGTCGGAAATTTCTTCCGCATCTTTGACATGGTGCAGTGCTTTTTTCTCACCGTTGGGTTCTTCCACAATAAAATAGGTGGGAACTTTAATATGATCGCCTGTAATATCTGGTGAATCGACAGCAACTTGTTTTGCTTTTTCCTCGATAGATTGAGGTTGATCTGAGATTCTATCTCCAGGATTTGCTGTTAAGTGTCTTTCTTTGGCTGTGGGTTCTTCGCGCGAATGCCAATCTTTGCTGACGGGCTGTTCAATTTCGGCTTGATTATTTTCGGGTTGATTATTTTGATTTTCTAATTCTTCAGTCATGGCTAGTTCACAAATTAAAACTATGTATTCACTAACTCAATTTATAAAATTCAAGCCATGATGCTGTCTTTCTTCAGAGAGAGTTTCTGATGAAATTAAAAGTTAGGGATTAGGGAGTAGGGAGTAGGGAGTAGGCAATATTTATTTTTGCGGTTTTGCTTCTATCTTTTTAGTTAGTTGAAATGGTGTATATTTACCACCCAAAGCTTCAACAATAGCGCGGGTATTTGCCTCCATCATTTTGATGTACGTTTCTCCATTGCTACCTTTAGCACCAATGGAATCAGAATAAAGTTGTTGAGGCGCTAGATTTACGCCTGCTTCTTGAGCTACGGTTTTGATTAAGGTGGGATTAATTGTAGTTTCGGCAAAAATGGCGGGTACGCCTGTTTTTTTGACTGATTCTACTAATCTTTGGACAGTTTGGGCGCTTGGTTGTTCTTCGGTGCTGATGCCAATTAAAGTTCCGGCGATCGCAATACTATATGCACGTCCATAATATTGAAAAGCATCATGGGTTGTAATTAGTTTGCGTTTATCGGGCGGAATAGTTTGAATTTGTTGATTTATCCAGGTATGCAGTTGTTTTAATTCATCCGTTAATTCGGCTGCGTTTTGAGTAAATTCCTCTTTATCTGCTGGCGATAACTCAATCAACGCATCTCGAATCACATTTACCATCGCGGCCGCATTTTCCGCACTTCCCCAAACATGGGGGTCTGGTACAATTTCACCTTTACCTTTATCTAACTCCAAGGGTTTGACTATTTCCCCTACGGCTACCTTCTTTCCTTTTCCAGCCGCATTCATTAACTTAATTAATCCTGGTTCTAAGTTATAGCCGTTATACAAAATTAAGTTGGCTTCTTCTAAAAATCGACTATCGGCGGGGACTGGTTCATAAACATGGGGATCAGCACCGGGTTTGAGGATTCCTTTGAGTTGAATTTCGTCGCCGCCAACTTCTTGGGTTAAGTCTGCAATGATGGTGCTAGTAGCCACAACCCTCGGTTTATCACTACCTTTGGTAATTGTGGAGTTGGTATTGTTTTGACTACAACTAAACAAAGCCAACGGTAAAAGCATTCCCAGACACAGCCGAGAAACCAAGCTAAAAATTTCTGTTTTCTGACTAGGGATGGTTGACTTTTGCGGGACAAGAACGCCCTCTATCTCAGGTATTACACTCATTTATCTGTGACATTACTGCTTATTATAGATTTTTTCATATTTTTCTCATTTTTGTAGTAAGCTCAAGTAATAAATATGAAAATACCCTTATGGAAAACGTTTCTTTTTACGCCAACTTGGGACATACCCAAAAGATTGGTGAACGTTCTGCATCGTATATCAAAGCTATTGATATGAATTCCACAGATGCAATTTCTATCGCCCACTTGGGAGTACATTACCGGACTCAAGAAGCCTTGAGAGATATTAACTGTGTGATTCAACCAGGAAGATTAACAGGGATTTTTGGCCCGAATGGTGCGGGTAAAAGTACGCTGATGAAAGCAATGTTGGGCTTGGTTCCTGTTAGTAGTGGCGTGGTGAAGTACCAAAACCAACCATTGATGCAACAAAAGTCAAAAGTGGCTTATGTCCCCCAACGCAGTCAAATTGATTGGACTTATCCCGCCACAGTTTGGGATGTGGTGATGATGGGAAGAGTCAAGAAAACAGGCTGGTTGCGTAGCTTTTCGGGAGTGAGTCGCCAAATAGCAAATAGCGCCTTAGAAAGAGTCGGGATGAGTGAATTCCGCGATCGCCCTATAGGACAATTATCAGGAGGACAACAACAGCGAGTCTTTTTAGCCCGCGCCTTGACACAACAAGCAGACATCTTCTGTTTTGACGAACCATTGGTAGGGATTGATCAAAAAACCCAAGCGGTAATTTTTGAAGTCTTTCAAGAACTCGCCGCCGAAAATAAAATCGTCCTAGTCGTGAACCACGACTTAGGCGAATCCATCACCCATTTTGATGACTTGATTCTACTCAACCGCGAATTAGTCGCCACAGGTTCTAGACAACAAGTCCTCACCGAACAAAACCTACATCTGGCTTACGGCGGTAAAGTTATGTACTTCTCCGACGCAGCTTAAACTCTTTTTCTTAGCGTCCTACCCTTCGGGAAGCCACTTCGTGTCTATGCGCCCTTTGCGGTTCGTTTAAATCTTTATGCTAGAAGCACTAATCGAGCCGTTACAATACGGCTTTATGCAGCGATCGCTAGTGATTGCAATTTTAGTTGGTTTATTGTGTGCAGTTGTGGGTAGTTACTTAATGGTGCAACGACTCGCACTCTTAGGTGATGCTATCAGTCATTCTGTTTTACCAGGATTAGCGATCGCCTTCATGATAGGCGCAAATATCTTTGTTGGCGCGTTTATTGCCGGAGTTTTGAGTACAATGGCGATCGCCTGGATTAGGACGCGATCGCCAATTAAAGAAGATGCTGCAATGGGCATAGTTTTTTCTGCATTCTTCGCCCTGGGAATCACTTTAATTACAGTTGTTCAAAAAGATAATAAAATCGACCTGAATCACTTTTTATTTGGCAACATTCTCGGCGTTACCGTTGATGAAGTGCGAGACACAGCCATCATCGCTACCATTGTTTTAGTAGTAGTAATTTTAATCTACAAAGAACTTTTATTTTACACCTTTGACCCTTTAGGCGCTCATGCCGCCGGCTTACCAGTCAATCGCCTCAACTTTGGATTAATGTTACTCATTGCTTTAACAATTGTCGCCAGTATGAAAGCCGTCGGTGTAATTTTAGTTTTATCGCTGTTAATTACTCCTGGGGCGACAGCTTATTTATTAGTCAAACGCTTACACGAAGTCATGATTTTAGGCGCGGTAATCGGTGTATTTTCCAGTATTAGCGGAATGTATCTCAGCTACTTTTATAATTTACCTTCCGGCCCGGCGATCGTTTTGGTAGTATCAGGTTTATTTATTTTGGCATTATTATTTAGTCCCAAGCATGGAGTTTTAATGCCAGGTGTGAATCAGAAATAAGTTTTTTTATGCAGAGGGTAAGTGAAGAAATGTAGAATGTTTTTTAGAGTAGGTTTGAAAAGTCTTTAGTGATGTATTAAATATTTTGCGATCCCTCCAACCACCCTTATTTAAGGGGCTAACAACTCTCTTTTACCCCTTAAAAAGGTGGTCGCTATAGGCAGAGGGATCTTAAACGAGCCGTATTGCCTTAAACACCGATTTTTTGTTTTGACCAAACACCATTTTCATCTTCATCAAAACGCTGGTGTATGGCTTCCCAAGCGGCTTGTTCGGCATTAAACTCATCAGTGGTTTCATTCAACACCGCATTGTAACGCTCGATGAAGACTCGTTGAGCTTCTTGTGACAAATGAGCGCGGACTTCAGGTGATAAATCCTCTGGGCTATTACATGGCCCAGAACAAGGATGCGCTAAAGTTTTGTCCATTGTACTCAGTTCTTCTGCACCAGCACTTTCTAAAAGTAGTTGAAATTCCCCGGCGCGATTAGCTGGGACTTCTGTCATTAATAAAAATTCGCCAGCTTGTAAGCGAGTTTGGTAAACTGTGGCTTTATCTTCTGGCATTCCCCAAGCGGTGAACACCGACACTAAACCAGCACCAGCACTACCAGCGATCGCACCACTAGCAGCCCCTAATAATAATGCACTGATTGGGCCAGCCGCCACAATCGGCCCAACAAAGGGAATGAACAGTACACCTACACCTGTGAGCAAACTAAGAAAAGAGCCAAACAGCGAACCAAAAATCGCTCCTGTTCGCAATCCACCTAAAATTACATCTTTTTTCGTAATAAAGCCCGCAATTCGCGTTTCTGACTGGAAATTCCGCCCCATTACCGAAATATGATCTCTGGGCACGCCTCGGTCAAGTAAACGTCGAATGACATCATCAACTTGCTTTTGTTCTTTAAATACAGCCGAAATAGTACGCTCTGCTTGATAGACTTCTGGCACTTGAATACTCCTTAAAATTTGCTTTTGTATAGTTCAGGACTCATACCAATTCACGCAATTACTGATACAAATCACTTTCTCTGCGCCTCTGCTTGCGTTGCGATCGCCGAGCGCAGTCGAGGCGCTGGTTGCATATCTGTATCATGTTTAAAGTGAAATGGTATTAGCCCTACCTGGGTTTAGAGATCAATCTGCGTTGAACTACACACCTACAGGCGTTCTTGTACCGGTTTCTGGCTTGCTACCATCTGGTTGTAATTCTTGACCTTCAATAAAAGAACGCAGCATCCAAGCCATTTCTTCATGCTCTTCCATCAGTCCAGTTAAAAAGTCAGCAGTTCCTTCATCATGGAACTGATCGCTGGACTGATCAACATGGTCTCTGAGATTGCGAATAATCTGCTCATGATCTTCCACAAGGTTCGCAACCATTCCTGTGGCTGTGGGAACATCGCCTGAATGTTCTTTGAGAGTAGCGAGTTGCAGAAATCCTTCCATTGTGCCAACTGGGTAAGAACCCAAAGCACGAACTCGTTCGGCTAAAGCATCAATATTTTCAGTTAGTTTTTCGTAATGTTCTTCCCAAAGCTCATGCAAGCTCCGAAACTGAGGGCCGACTACATCCCAATGATACTTTTTAGTTTTTACTAACAGTAAATAGGCATCTGCTAAATCTTGATTTAACAGATTAGCCACACCTTGACGCTGTTCTTCTGTCAAACCAATGTTGATTGCACGCATTGATTCTAATTCCTAAATAGACTTATTTATTAAGTTCACAAAAATCAAAGATAATTTACATCAACCATAGGAAAGATTACCAGAGAATAATTATTTACAACTTCAGGAGAATTAATCTATGACTTATAATAGAAAAAATCTTAATCAATTATAAGTAGCAAGATACCCAAATCCTTAAAGAATTCGGGTATTTAAGCATCTTGAATTTTCTGAGTTAAAGATGAAAAATGTTAATACTAATCAGCAGTCAAAGTCTTTACTTGGTACATAATTATCATTCAAAGATTATGCAATATTACCCAATATCACTAGTCAGATTACCTTTGTAACTGCTAATTAGTATTTTTATCTTTTACTGTTTACCTGTGACTTTTCCCAACAGGTTTTCTACTTCATCTCTCACTGAGGTTGCATCTTGGGAATTTTCAGGACGCTTCATTTTATCAATGTCGGCATCACCTTGAACTTCGTTGAGTCCTTTATTAGATTCTTCTTGAACTTGTTGCAATCCAGGAGGTGCGGATCTAGCAACTTCATCAGTTTTCTTTTGAGTTTCTAGCAGTTGTGTGGTAGCTTCGGTAGGGTCACTTTTATAGCTTTCAATTGCCAAAGCTGGAAAAGCATTAGAAAATAAAACTAATGCACAGGTAAAAGCTACAATTAGGAAACGTACTGGACGTAATAGAGATAAAACAGAAGTCATATTCTTCATGTGAATTCCTCAAAAACAAAGTTAACAACAAATAAGTTATATTTTTCTAGCGCAGCAAATTCCAGCCATCATTAGGGTAAATGTTGGCGTAAATTTATTAAGATATGCTGGGCTGAAAATTTATGTTTAGGTAAATATTTGCAGAATAATTTAATTATGAATTACTGGCACTGTTGGCTGAACTAAAGCTCTTATAGCCATGCAGTTTTTAGTTATTTCACAATCATTTCTCTAGCGAATTTCACCTATCTTATATTTACGTTGAATCATCCTACTTTGGGATCGACCTGGAGAGTGAAGTTGATCGCTTCTGAGTGAGAGAGAATATCAACCTGTAGGTAGAGTGGTAAAATATCACTAAATTTAACGGTTTATTAGGTTTATTTGGCGGTGATGTGGCGTAATTGCCAGATTAGCTGGTGGTATTTATCAAGGAATCTGATTTGATGATGATGTCGAGGGGAGATAGAGAATTAGCAGAAAAGAGTAAATTAGCGATAGCACCTATTTAACTAAATTTTTCTCTTCAGAGATTATGAAGATTTATCAACTCCATACTTGGCCTCAAACCCTAGAGGAAGCTATCACCATTCAAGAAAGTTTGCGCGAACAAGTAATTACAGAAGATCAACTTCCCGAAACCATCAGTTATGTTGCTGGTGTCGATATGGGTTTTACAGAGGAGGGTACAATTAGCCGTGCTGCTGTAGCCGTGCTGAGTTTCCCTGATTTAAAAGTTGTAGAAACAGCCTTGGCGCATCGTCCGACTTCATTTCCTTACATTCCTGGGTTTCTTTCTTTTCGAGAAATTCCGGCTGTACTGGATGCTTTAGCAAAAATTCAAACAGTACCGGATATTATTCTCTGTGATGGACAAGGTATTGCCCATCCCCGCAGATTTGGTATAGCCAGCCATCTGGGGGTAATTTTAGATATGCCGACAATTGGTGTAGCTAAATCACTGTTCATTGGCAAGCATCAAGAATTGCCAGAAACCAGAGGTAGTTGGCAACCGCTCATACATCAAGGTGAAACCATTGGTGCAGTGTTACGGACGAGCTTTGGGGTTAAACCTTTGTATATTTCTAGTGGTCACAAAATTAGCTTAACCACAGCAATTGATTATGTATTGCGCTGTACACCAAAGTACAGATTACCAGAAACAACCCGTGTCGCTGATAAGTTAGCGTCTAACAGATAGTCGGTAAAACATTCAGAAAAGTCAACATTGCAGCACGCATGACAAAAAAGATACGCTGGAATAGTGTAGAAATGTATAGAATCTTGTAAAGATATAAAATATAGTCTTTTTTAAGATGCAAACATTACAAGCTCTTTCTTCAATGCAACTGTCTTTAGCCCCTAATCAATGTCAGTCTTTGAAGATTGTCGCTCTTGGAGACAGCATAGTTTACGGTTTTGGTGATCCTGAACGTGGTGGTTGGGTAGAACAACTGCGGCGATGGTGGATGTTGCCTAGTAGTGCTGGTCATGTTTTATATAATTTAGGTGTCAGAGGCGATCGCACACAACAAGTAGCCCAAAGACTAGAAGTAGAATTTCGTCATCGTGGCGAACTCCGTAATCGTGTTCCTGACTTAATTATTCTTTCAGTTGGGGTGAATGATTCAGCGCGGTTAGGTCGTCCCAATGGCAAAAATTACACAGATTTCGCCACTTTTGAAGCCGATATTGCCCATTTACTAGACTTGGCGCAGCAACTTTGTCCAGTTTTATTTGTGGGTATGACACCCGTAGATGAAACTAAAATGCCATTTTTGGATTGTTTTTATTTCAATCATACTGACCAACACCGTTATAAAGAAGCCACGCGCCTAGCTTGTCAACAACGTCAAATTCCTTACTTGGATATTTTTGACCAATGGATAGGACGCGGTGAAACTTGGTTACGCCAAAGAATGAATGCTGATGGTTTACATCCCAATACATTAGGCTACCAAGCTTTGTTAGATGATGTGTTGAAATGGGATGCTTTAGCACCCTATCATGCTCAACCAGAATACCAATTGAGATAAATGTATCGGCGGAGTCAATTTAAAAGCCATAATTCTTTGACTCACGCCAATTTTTATCAATGAATTCGTCAAAAACAACCAGATCCCTGACTTCTTGAAGAAGTCGGGGATCTTTTGGTTCACGAATGATTTAGGAATGCTATAAATCAGTAATTGCCAGTAATTTACACTATCTCAAACACATTGATATTAAGTAATTCTCCAGGGGAAATTTAATTTAAAATTGTTAACTGCGTTAATCAACGCTTAGGCGTTAACACAAAAGATATAACTGGGTATTATTAATTATTCATTAATATTTATCCTGCATTTTTGCTAATTCTTCTCTGAATATCTCTTAAATTTAGCCAATTTGCTCTTGATTTATATGACCGTAATGTAACAAGAATTAAAATCAAAATAGAGCATAAAGTTACATGGAATATGATGAATTAGGTTGACAATTTCCCATTGTTTCAAGAATCATCTTAGGGAAACCAGATAGTTATTCAGAGGAAACCATGCACACAGTTATTCTCGTTCTCATCGAGGTGCTGATTGTTATTGGACTGTCCCGGCTCATAGGTCTGGCATTCAAATCAATTAAGCAACCTTTGGTCATTGGTGAGATTGTTGCCGGGATTATGCTTGGCCCATCTTTATTTGGATTGGTTGCCCCCCATGTAGCAGCTAGTTTGTTCCCGCCAGAAACAATTCCGTTTCTTAATGTTTTATCTCAGGTGGGATTAATATTTTTCATGTTTTTGATTGGGTTAGAACTTAATCCTAAATATCTTAGTGGAAACTTACAAGCAGCAATTCTTACCTCAAACGTCAGCATCATTGTGCCGTTTTCTCTGGCGACTGTTTTATCTTTACTGCTGTATCCTCTGGTTTCTAATGCTGGTGTTTCGTTTACTGCTTTTGCCTTATTTTTAGGTGCAGCAATGTCAATTACTGCTTTTCCTGTATTGGCGCGAATTATTACAGAAAATAACTTGCAGGGAACACGCTTAGGAACCCTAGCATTAACTTGTGCAGCCGTCGATGATGTGACAGCCTGGTGTATTTTAGCAGTAGCGATCGCAGTAGCACGTACTGGTAACTTTTTTGGTGCTATACCCACCATTATTGAAAGCATAGTCTACATTGGCTTTATGCTGACGGTGGGGCGCTGGTTTCTGAAACGATTAGCAACTTACTACCGCCGGACTGGACGCTTAAGCCAGTTACTTTTAGCTGTAATTTATATGGCGGTAGTTGGTTCTGCACTCATCACCGAACTAATTGGGATTCATTTGATTTTTGGTGCGTTTTTATTGGGAGCCGCCATGCCCAAGAATGCAGATTTAGTGCGAGAATTAGCCGTCAAAACTGAAGATTTTGTTTTGATATTTCTGCTACCAATATTTTTTGCCTACAGTGGTTTGCGGACACAGATTGGTTTATTAAACCGTCCTGATTTGTGGTTATTGTGTGGCTTGGTGTTGCTAGTGGCGATCGCAGGCAAGTATATTGGCACTTATGTCGCTGCTCGTGTAAGTGGAATTAATAAACGCGAAGCCTCAGCCCTTGGTTGGTTAATGAATACTCGCGGTTTAACAGAACTCATTGTTCTGAATATCGGTTTAGAGTTAAAAGTAATTTCGCCCCTAGTCTTTACCATGCTGGTGATTATGGCATTGGTAACAACATTTATGACTTCGCCGCTACTGGAGTGGACATATCCAAAACGCCTAATTAAGTTAGATGTTGTTGAAACAGACTTAGAAGCAGAAACATCTGCTGAAACTGCTACTGTTGTTGAATCTGCTCCTAATTATCGAATTTTAGTCCCGGTGGCAAATCCCAGCACCCAAAAAGGTTTGGTACAGTTGGCAGTAGCACTGGCGCTGAATTACAAACAACCTGCTGTTGTCAATCCTCTCAGCTTAATTGAATTGCAAGAAGATTATGCTTTTGAGAGTACCCCAGTGGAAGCAGAACGATTAATTCTTCAGCGTCGCCTGGAACTCGAAGAATTGATTAATACCTTAGAACCGCCAATAGCTCGTTCTCATATACATCCCATCATTCGCATATCGAGCAATGTAGCGCGAGAAACTGCCCAAATAGCCAAAATTGAGCAACCTGATTTAATTCTGGTGGGATGGCACCGTCCAGCTTTTAGTAATAATCGCTTAGGTGGTCGAGTTGGTCAAATTCTGAGTACTGCACCAGTGGATGTGGCTGTGTTTGTAGACCGGGGTGCAGAGCGGTTAGAAAATTTATTAGTGCCTTACTCAGCCAATATCCATGATGATTTAGCCTTGATTTTAGCTTTGAGGCTCTTGCTGAACCGTGACACCTGTATGTTGCGAATTTTACAAGTACTAGGAGATAACCAACATCAAGAAGAGTTGAGTTATGAACTGCACAAAATGATAGAGCAATTACCAGCTAGTGTACGCGATCGCATCGAAATTAAAACAGTCGAATCTCCAGAGCCAATTCAAGCTGTAGTAGAAGCTTCCGAAGCAGTTGACCTGACAATTGCTGGTACTAGCCGCGTTTGGGGAATTGAACGTCAAACCCTAGGCAGATATACAGATGCTTTAGCTATTCAATGTCGTTCTTCCCTACTCATTACCCGCCGTCACAGCCAAGTTACATCCCATTTGGCTTCTGTTCTCCCAGAAATTAGCAACCAAGAATCAACAGTCACGCAATTTTAGATTTTGGATTTCCACAAGTTAAACAGATGAATCATTTGAATGTTAAATCTTTAACCTTCTACGGAGTAGCCATAGGTTCAGTGTTACTGTTGTTTAAAACCGTCACCGCCTATGGAGAAAGCAATCTCAAAGCCCCTCCTGTAGTTGATGGCCGCTACCTTCTAACTCTGGCGACAAAATTACCCAGTTGTGAAACCGCAAATTCTCTGGTATTAAATGTGCAACAATCAGGTATTTACTTGAATGCCTCTTTAGTACCAGTTAATCCCAATGCAGAGGCTGAACAAGCTTCACTGACAGGTATCTTGAAAAATCAACAGATCAGTTTTTCTGGCAAAGTTGATCCAAAAATTCTGTGTCTTGATTCCAACTCTCAGACTAACTCAAGTCAGGCGATCGCTATGCAAATACAGCTGATAGATCAAGATAAAATTACAGGTCAATTCACAGTCAATGGCATTCCTCAAACTTTGAGATTCACTGCGGCTAAACAATCAACCCCAGAAAAGTCACAAAAAGTAAATTCACATTGAAATATGGGTAAATTATGAAAGTCAGAAATTGGGTGAAGTTAGGCACGAAAACTAAAAACTAAGGGTTTAGCTGGTGAAAGGGTAGATATTTTTCCAACCCTTACACCCTCCCAACATCAATATCCTGGTTGCAAAGGAATCAAATAATGTATACAAACCGAAAACCTAAATGGTTTTTATTATGGAGTCAGGGAGTTAGCATCAGTTTGCTGGGATTTTACACAGCAATTTCTTTAGAAACTCCTAGTACTCATGCGGCACAAATCGCTAAATTGAACGATTGGCGATTTTATCCAGAAGCAGCACAACTGGAATTTATATTATCAGCAGCAACAAAGCCGCAATATTTCTATCTTTCCCAACCTCCACGTCTGGTTATTGACTTGCCAGATACTAAATTGGGTTATGTTGCAACCAAGCAAAGTTATTCTGGCGCAATTCAACGAGTCCGAGTTTCCCAATTGAACGCCAACATAACTCGGATTGTTTTAGATTTAGCAGATGGAATTTATCTAGACATCAATCAGGTAAAACTACAACCTGTATCTAGATACAACCCCACACACTGGGTATTGCGTCCTTTTACTTCTAGTACAAATCTCTCAATTCAACCGACTAACAGACAGCCTAGTATTAACAGTCTACCGCCAGCTTCTCATAACTACTATCCGCCAACACCTACTAATTTAAATTCCAACTCTAATTATCTACAGTTACCAAGTACATTACCGCCCATTTCTAATAACCAACAGCAACCTTACATCACAGTACCTCCCCTCACACCCAGTAACCCCTATCAAATCCAAGGCTCAGTTCTACCTCCAGCAAACTTTCCTAATCAACCTAGTAATGCGAATAATATTCCACCCCTAGCCAACCCTAATTTTCCCGTCCCTACAACACCAAGCACACCAAATTATCAATCTAATGAAGTCCAAATCCCAGTGATTGAGTTTGGACAACCTCTTCCCAAGCCATAAGTTAAAAGTGCTGAGTGCTGAGTGCTGAGTAAAAATACCAGCCCCTAGCCTCTTTTAAAATCTATCTGTTTCTTGAGGCGATGCAACTGCACCTGGTTGAGATGTGAAGAAGTTTTGTGCTGCTTCGTTTTGATAAATACATCTAATATCAGGTTTTTCGCTATCTAAACTACCTGTAAAACCAAAGGTATTCAGACGATTTTTACATTCTCTGACTTGATCAGAAGTAACAAGTTTGCGTTGTTCTAAAATTGCCCAGTTATTTTGCCGTAACACACATCCAGGACGCATACTTGGTTGAGCAACATAAACGTTAAATGGGTTGAGTGTGACAAATAATCTCGCATCCATCACCATTGCACTAGCGCCGTATTGTACGCAAATCTCTGGGTTGGGGGCTTTTGTATCAATAAACTCCCGCGAAGCTACGTTGGAGGGCGTTAATGTAGTTGTGGAGCTAAAAGCAATGCCAATGCCAATACCTAAAACTAGCACACCTCCCAAAACAGCGATCGTGGTGAGGTTGAACAGAGAAGGCTGAAAAGCCGGTGGTTTAGATGTTGTGGCTGATCTACCAGTAGATTTACGTCTCATTTTTACTTTACACCTTCACATTTTGGAAAGCAGGGAGCTGTTTGCACTGCTCTCCTTATTTCAGTATGCCGATTTTGGGCAATGATTGTCTGTAAAATTTTAGTAGCATCATGACTTTTGAGAGGATAGGGAAGACAAGGGAGAATATATCAATGACTACTCAGCACTCAGAACTTGGTTACAGAATTCGACCATAACGCGCTGTAAAGTTCTTAGCGGGATTTGCTTGATTATTCAGCCATGCCCACATTTGATCCCCAAAACAAAAGTGCCACCATTCTCTAGGATTACGTTGAAAGCCAGCTTTTAACATGACATCATTTAAAAGCTGACGGTGGGTATGATATTTTTGTGCTTGGGGGTGGGGATGATGAGCATAGTAATCGGGATGCGATCGCTCTGACAACTCATCAATCGGCGAACCCATATCTACTATTAGCCCTGCATCATCAACTAATGTCACATCTATCGCAGCCCCGGTACTATGAGGCGGCGGCGTTTTTTCATCCAGACTCGGAACCGCCCAAATTTGATACACCGCCTCCCAAATTTCTTGGCGTTGGGTTGGCGATAACTCAGCTTCTATCAGTCCCCTGTCTTGTAACGCCGTCCCGAAGCTATAATCGACCATAAACTGCTGTACAGTCACCGGACGATAACCATCAAAAATTTGAATATGCCAATGAGGATGCAGCAATTCTAAATAATTTTGAGCTTTGATTAAATTGTCTACAACACTTTGGCGGAGATAATAAGGCGAATATTCTCCATAAATAGCGCCTAACTTTTCATAAGGATGGGGAGACTCCACCGCAAACAGATGCAAAGGAATTTCTACCAGTGGTTCACCGCATTCAATAATGGGGATATGGTGATAAGGTCTCATACCAATTTTGGTGTTTAGATTTAAGATTTTGGTTTACTTTCCAGAATCTTAAATCATACTATCTATCCCAATTTGGTCAAAAACTTAATAACCATAAGGATTTCCTTGCACACCACCTGTATACTGTCCGGGAATGGAAGTATTAGAAGGTATTTGAACTGGTAAACCCCTAAAATAGCGGTTGTCTTGATAACTGGCAGGAGCCGATGGTGTCACAATATATGCAGAGGAATTCTGTACAGTAGTGGGTGTAGTGGTAGTTGGTGCAACTGAATTAATAGGTTGTGTTGTGTTTATTGATGGTACTGAATTAGTCAAAGGCTGGGCAGTGTTGACACCGTTATAATAATTTGTTGGCTGACTGGTTACAGTTGGCTGGATGTAACTTGTCCCACTATTTAAACTGGTGTTAGGGAGGAAATTCTGCGTATTTGTCGGTACACTTTGGGGAAGGGAAGTATAGGAAGTTATACCGGAATTATTGCTGAAATTTGTAGTTGTGCCGTTAACGTTCGATAAATTCTGCGAAAGCCCGGTGTATGGAGTTTGACCAAAGCTATTGCCGGGATTGGTGGTTGCACTATTAATATTAGACGGTGTTGTTTGGTTAGTTGAGGGTGGAAGAGTGGTTGTTGAAGAGGTAATAGAGTTGTAGGGATTGTTTGGTGGCTGGGTGGTACTGGTTCCCACTGCATAAGGGTTATCGGTTGATCCTTGTGGTTGAGAGGAAGAATTTAACAACTGATTACCGCTACTATTTTGGATGCCAAACTTTAATAAACTTTCAGTTTGAGCAACAAAAGGATTTTTACTATCAAATCCAGATGTACCACCACTGGTTTCTAAGTTGGGAATTGATTTAGTATTCTTAGAAGATTTTTGCTTGTTAATTACATCCTGTAAAAAATCTTTACCTTTTTTCGGTTTAGAGTTATCTGTAGAGGAACTGGTAATTACTTGAGTGCTTGCTTGGTCAGTATCATTATACAGAACTGGTAAGTTATCAATATCAGCAGCGATCGCTTTATCTTCATCCGACAGAGAAGAATTATCAGCTTGTTGTGCTGTGGCTTCGCCGTCTTGTTTGCCAGTAAACGCATCTGGGTTAGTCCAGTATTCTCGAATTACTAGCCCTAGCACTGATAAAAAAATCGCTGTTCCCCAAAAAGCAGGCTTGCTAAAATTCCATAACCTAGCTTTGAGATAACGTAAGTAAGCGGGTGGATAATGACGATTTGACATAGCAGAGTCTCAGAATTTACTGGCAGACGGTATACCTGGGTGCAAACTTACAGCAAAACAGTTGCAGCCGTAGTTGGATGATGCTGTGATCATCCTAGCCTGATTACGGATAAAAAATGCAGGTTTAAGTATAAAATTTCATACTAGAGTTCTCCCACTTCATACTTTCACAAAATCATTATGCCGACATAGTGAGCTTCGGTCACTTTCGATAACATCATAAATTCCAACCTGCACTAACTTTGTGGTAGCGAATGGGGAATAGAGAATAGGGAGTAGGGAGTAGGGAGTGGGGAATAGGGAAGAAAAAATTAGCTAATTATCCTTCTGCTCCGCTACTCCTCTGCTCCCTCTGCTTTCCCTATCTCCCCTCCTCCTATGCTATTTACCAGGAGACTACAGCAATGATGAAAGCTGAAGATATCATGACCAAGGATGTAATTACCATTCGCGGTTCTGCCACTGTTGCTGAAGCCGTCCGGCTGATGAAAGACCATAACTTGCGTGCCTTGGTTGTAGATCGTCGCTATGATAATGATGCCTATGGTATGGTTAGCGAAACAGATATTGTCTATAAGGTAATAGCCTACGGTAAAGACCCAAAGCTAGTACGGGTTTATGAAATTATGAGCAAACCCTGTATTGTCGTTAATCCTGAGTTAAGTGTGGAATATGTAGCGCGGTTGTTTGCCAATACTGGTATTCGCAGAGCGCCAGTTATTCAAGGCAAGCTGTTAGGTATTATCTCAATTACAGATATTTTGACCAAGAGTAATTTTATCGAAGCCCCAACAGCACTCAGGTTAGACGAAAAAATTCAAAAAGCGGTTGAAACTGCTCGCGCTATTTGTACCCAACATGGTGCTTATTCTAAAGCCTGCGCTGCTGCTTGGGATGAGGTGGAAGAACTGCAAGCAGAAGCCGCCCATCAAAAAGCTGAAGCGATGGTTTCGGCAAAAGTTTCTTTTGAAGAGTACTGTCGAGAAAATCCCAATGCGCCAGAATGCCGTAACTATAATCCTTAGAAGTCAACCAATTTTGGATTTTAGATTTGCGATTTTAGATTAAATCCAAAATCTAAAATTCGGAGGGTCAAAAATGAAGAGTGCTGAGTTAAAAGTGCTGAGTGCTGAGTTAAAAAGACCACCCACACTTCGACAAGCTCAGTGCATCGCCAGGGGTGGGGTATCAACCTTCTCTCGGTAATAGGATTCCGCTTAACATCGGGCGGGGCTTTTACCATAGTGCAGAAGTACTTCCTTCCTCTTTCTTCTTACTCAGCACTCAGCACTCAGCACTCAGCACTCAGGACTGAGCGTTGTAAAAAGGCAAAAATTTTCTTTTTACTTTTACCTTTTGCCTTCGTAATTACTACTCTTCGCTGTTGAGGATTTTTGGGACTTTGAAATATTCGCCTTCTTGCTCAGGCGCACTATCGAGGATCGCATCTCTGTCTGGATACGGTTGTAACTCATCCTCGCGTGTCACGTTGCTGACATCAATTGCGCGTGTAGTTGGTAGCACATCACTTACATCTAGTTCACTCAGTTGTTCTACATATTCCAAAATGTTTCCTAACTGAGTGGTAAATTGCTCTTCTTCTGCTGGTGTTAATTCTAACCGAGCCAGCAGAGCTACTTTATGAACTTGGTCACGATCAATCATAAATTGTCATCTGTCATGGGTGATTGGTGATTTGTCGTTAGTCCTTACAGATAACAAAGGACTAATGACAAATAACTAAAAGAATACGTCAATTTGTATCCGGCCAGTGGTTTTTAGCCAGTTTTGCGCTTCAATGTAGTTATTGGGAGCCATGCGTATGGCTCTGATCCAATAATCGGCTGCTTGGTCAAACAAAGCTTCACCACCGTCATTATCTCCAGCTTCTTTGGCTTTTTCGCCTTTGTAATGATAAATTACGGCGATGTTATTTAAGGCTTGGGGCAGACGTGGGTTAGTTTCAATTGCTTGGTGATACAGTTCTAAGGCTTTCTCATGATCACCATTACTAGCGTAAATTAGCCCCATGTTATAGAAAATATAACTGCGATCGTAGGGATCTTCTTCGAGGGTGAGGGCTTCTTCATAATATTCCAAAGCTTCGGCATATTCGCCTTCTGCTTGGGCGGACATCCCATCTCGGTAATAAACAAATGCTTCTTTAGCTTTTCTGTTAGCTGGCAGAATCTTCAGAATGATATCCGCCATAACTGTAAAAGATTTGTCAATAAAGTTATCGTTTTTCTGTGTTCTTGGCATAACTGCCTCTATAGTTGTACAGCTACTAGCTCAAAAGATGCTTTTAGGAATTGCAGGGTTTCACGGTTGGGTGCATACACCTTATTAGGGTAGAGAGGCTTGTATTTTTACTCAGCACTCAGCACTCAATAGTTAATTTAACTGATTTGGCAGGCCATTCTCCTCACTAAGAGGCATAATACATTCTGGACTGTTGTGCTGGGGCTTGTTGACCAAATTGGCCACGGGGTAAGCTGTCATTGCTTCCGCAGGATAAGGATCTAACAGTGGCTGAAGTTTTTCGGGTGCTTGTACTTGTGTATCTAGCCACAAATCGTAATCTTCTGGTGCCAAAATGACTGGCATTCGCTCATGGATTGGTGCTAACAATTCGTTAGCTGTTGTAGTGATAATTGTACAAGAAGCGATCTCTTCTCCTTCGGGTGAGTGCCATACATCCCATAATCCTGCAAAACCAAAGGGTTTCTCATCTTGCAGGCGAAAATAAAATGGCTGTTTTTTACTTTGTAGCTTTTGCCACTCATAAAAGCCATCAGCTATGACTAAGCAGCGTCGGCGCTTGAAAGCTGCTCGAAAAGCTGGTTTTTCTGATACAGTTTCGGCTCTGGCGTTAATCAGCTTGACTCCCATTTTTGCATCTTTTGCCCAACTCGGAATCAACCCCCAACGTAATTGTTGAAATTCATACTGTTCTTTGCTGGGTTGATGTAGCACTGTTGGCACCATTTGTGTAGGTGCAATGTTATATTGAGCAGCTAAATCGGGAACTTGTAGGAGATTGAAAGCCTTACTGAGAGACTCTGCTGACTGATTTAAGGTAAATCTTCCACACATATTTTTAAGTTCTCCCCTGGAATTAAATTGCACATTTAAAGTTGATAAATACTAGAAATAATCAATAATTGTTTTTTTATTTTCTCAGATAAATCTAGTTTTCATGAAGATGCTTAAAAGGAAAATAATTATCCTGTTTAACTCGAAACATTTTGTAAGATATTGTATTTTAGAGTCTCATTTCTCTTAATACTCTTCATCATCTTTTTGGCATGGAAACGCTACGTCTGTACGATTTTTTACCCTCCGGTAATGGCTATAAGGTACGTCTTTTATTATCACAAATGGGTATTCCCTATGACAGAATCGAGGTGAATATCTTAAAGGGAGAAAGTCGGACACCTGATTTCTTAAATAAAAATCCGAATGGCAAAATACCTGTTTTGGAAATTGAACCAGGGAAATACTTAACAGAATCAAATGCCATTTTGGCTTATCTTAGCGAATACACAGAATTTTTACCTTACGATCGCTTCTTAAAAGCACAGGTTTTGCAATGGTTATTTTTTGAACAATATAGTCATGAACCTTATATTGCCACATCACGATTTTGGATTTCAATTTTAGGGAAAGCTCAAGAATATCAAGCGGCGTTAGCACAAAAGCAAGAACCAGGTTACGCCGCATTAAGAGTGATGGAAAATCATCTGCAATCTCGTTGGTATTTTGTTGGCGATCGCTATACCATTGCTGATATTGCTTTGTTTGCTTATACCCATGTAGCTGATGAAGGTGGTTTTGATTTATCCCGATTTCCCGCAATCCAAAAATGGATAGAACGTATCAAAGCTCAACCTGGATACATCAGTATTACATACCAGCCAATTCCCCAAGAAGCTGAATTTTGCTAAATACATTCTTGGTTGATTATTCAGCCACACTTAAGTTTTGAAGTTGCAAAAACTTATCAGAAATTTTGTGAGGGATTGGTTTTGGACGCATGGTTTTAGCATCTACCCATACCCATAGTGCTGCCGCAGTGACTAATAAATCAGCTTCGCTTTGTTTGCGGATTTCATAGCATCGAAAAGCACGGGTACCACGCATTTCTTTTAACCAGGTGGTCACTTCTAGAGTATCACCTGCCACTGCTGGCCGGAGATAGTCAATTTCCACCCGGCGCATCACAAAAACACCACCTAACTCTCGATAAACATCTAAAGTTACACCGAGATATTCTGAGTGTTCGATGGCTGCTTGTTCTAAATAGTTTTGGTAAACGGCATTATTAACATGCCCTAAAGCATCCATTTCATAGTGACGGACGCGGAGTAAAGTCTTAAATTGTTGCATACAAATAATTCAGGTGTAGTTTGATCAAAGTGGAAAAAATGACCAATGACAGTCTCGATTCCTAGTACAACAAGGCAAAAGTCAAGAGTCAAAAAGAAAAAGAAAGAAAGTGATACTACAAGCCTTTTAGCAATTCCTTATGGTAACTGAGTTTCGGCTTCGCGGTAGTCGAGCGAAGCGATGCACTGAGCTTGTCGTTCGCGTAGCATCTCCGGTAGGAGAAGTGTCGAGATTCAACCACTGTATGGTCAAAGTGTGGTCTTTATTATTTACGCCGACTTGTACTAGAGTGTGCAACTTAAAAGCAAATCAGCTTGTGAGTCAGATTAAAATACAATTTCAGTTTGGACTCCAGACAAAATTACTGATACATTATTGATGCAACCCACTTAATTGACTATTTATTGAAGGTAAAGTACCAGAATCATTATGAAATCACTACATCGTCCCGATTTATATGGCTGGTCTACTTTCAATCCTGCAAGAAATATTGATTTCAATGGGATTGCCTGGATTCGTCCAGATGGCAATATCTTAATTGACCCTGTAGCTTTATCTAACCACGATTGGAATCATCTGGAATCTCTGGGTGGTGTGGATTGGATTATACTCACAAACTCGGAGCATGTGAGATCAGCCAAGGAAATTGCTGTGCAAACTTATGCTAAAATTGCGGCCCCCTCAGCCGAAAAAGAGGTTTTCCCGATAGCTTGCGATCGCTGGTTGTCTGATGGTGATGAGTTTGTCCCTGGATTAAAGATTATTGAACTCCAAGGTTCCAAGACTCCGGGCGAATTAGCACTACTATTAGAAGAGACTACCTTAATTACGGGTGATTTAATCCGGGCGCATACAGCCGGGAGTTTAACTACTTTGGCAAAAGAAAAGTTACTTGATCCAGTAGCAGCGATCGCTTCTATCCGCAGACTGGCACAATTAAGCAAGGTGGAAACAGTATTAGTCGGAGACGGTTGGTCAGTATTTCGAGACGGACATCTGCGCTTAAAAGAATTAGCAGCAACATTATGATATTTTACTTGGAATCACTCAATTAGTACGGAGTGCCTTTTTCTCGGCGTTGGCGTTGTAACGCTTCTTCGTACCATTCCAATTCATCTAAAAATTGACCAAATTTCTTGGTTAAACTTGCTTCTTGGGGAGTACCTGATTCATCTAAAGAGTTGCCAATTTTAGAAATGGCAAACATAGTTGAAATAGTTACCATTCCCATCTCCCCTAGAAACGAGCGTAACTGTATAGCGGCGCGGACTCCGCCAAAGCCACCAGCCGAGTAAGAAACAATTCCCGCCGGACGGAAGTAGTATTCTTCCAGATAATGATCCATCAGATTACTCAACCCTGGCTGAATGGAATGATTGTATTCTCCGGTAATCACCACAAAACCATCGGCGGTGCGGATATGTTCTGCCAGTTCTGTCATCTTTGCCGGAGCCTGACCAGGATTATACTCCTTATACATCCGATCTAAGATGCCAAAGTCATATTCCTTCGCATCAACAAAAATCACCTCATGGTTTCTTTGCTGGAGTTGATCAATGATGAATTTAGCAGCTTTGATGCCCTGGCGATCGCTCCTGTAGGAACCGTAGAAAACTAATGTTTTAAACATGGTCAATTAGGGAGTGGTGAATAGGGAGTAGGGAGTAGGAATTAAAGGACTTTCCAAAAAATATTCCTTTCTAGTACAACACGACGGAAATAAAGATACTATTTCAAGTTAGTTAAAAGCTTGTGATCTAAGCTTTTTGACTTTTAACTTTTAACTTTTGACTTCCGCGTAGCGGTACTAGCCCCTAGCCCCTGTTTTATTGCAAAAGTCCAATCATGTGTAATAAACCATGACCAGTCACTAACTCAATAATTAAAGCAATAAAACCTAACATCGCAATTCGACCATTCCAAACTTCTGCACTGGTAGTCATACCCCATTCCCAACTTTCTGGGGGATACATCTTCACCCTTTTTTTCATTTGGGCTGCTTGTGACAGCTTGAAGTTGGGTTGTTCCAGTGCTTCAATGACTAAATCAGCCAAGGCGCGAATAAACACTGGGTGAGTATTAGGTGCAGGTGCGCGACGGAAGTTGTGAATTCCGGCTTCTTCAGCGATTTCTCGATATTCAATGTCAATTTCTTGCAGTGTCTCGATGTGTTCGGAGACAAAACTGATGGGTACAACCACGATATCTTGTATCCCTTGTGCGCCCAATTCCTTCAACGCATCTTCTGTATAAGGTTGTAGCCATTCTACAGGGCCGACACGGCTTTGATAAGCCAAAGTGTGAGCATTCGGACGATTGAGGGTTTGCATAATTAAGTATGTGCATTCCTCAATTTCTTGCTGATAGGGGTCGCCTGCTTCTTCTACATAGCTTTTTGGTACACCGTGGGCGCTAAAGAAGATATGTACATCATCAGGGTTAGGACATTGGTCTATTTCCTGGGCGATGAGTTCCGCCATTGCTTTGAGGTAGTTGCGCTGTTTATACCAAGAAGGAATGACGGTGTATTCAAGATTTTGCAGTTTGGGGTCTTCTTGCCAAAGTTTTTCTAATAACCGGAAGCTAGAACCACTGGTACTGATAGAAAATTGCGGATAAAGAGGCAGAATTACCAGTTTGTCAATTTCATCTTGGGTAAGCTGGGCGATCGCTTCTTCTGTATAAGGATGCCAGTACCGCATACCCACATAGATGTTAGCCTCTTTACCCAAATCACTCAACTGTTCTCTTAAAGCTTCTCCTTGGGCTTCTGTAATTCGCCGCAAAGGAGAACCACCACCAATTTGTTTATAATTTTCTTGGGATGTTTTCACGCGCCGGGAGGCAATAAACCAAGCTAAGGGTCTTTGCAACCAGCGAAATGGTAGGCGAATGATTTCGGGATCAGAAAATAAATTGAACAAAAATGGCCCAACGTCCTCTAATTTATCGGGGCCACCGAGATTGAGTAATAAAACGCCTACACGACCCATAGCAGTTATTTTCCCCCAACCTTTTCAGATTTTTTACTAATGTTAACAATATATCTTTATTAAATATAAAGCTTAACAGTCAGGAACGGTGCAATGGCCACAATTTTACGAGATTTAAGTTACCGCTATCAATGGTTATATGATGCTATTTCCCGCGTAGCAGCTATCAGCGTCGGTGGAGAAAGCCGTTTTCGCCAACTTGCCTTACAAGGCTTAACAATTCATTCAGATACTCAGGTATTAGATTTATGTTGTGGTAGTGGGCAATCTACACAGTTTTTAGTAAAAATGTCACAAAATGTAACAGGATTAGATGCCTCACCAAAATCTTTGCAAAGGGCTAGACAAAATGTCCCCGAAGCCTCATATATAGAAGCCTTTGCTGAAAATATGCCCTTTGCGGAGAATTCTTTTGATGTGGTACATACCAGCGCCGCATTACATGAAATGCACACTGCACAATTACGACAAATTCTGCAAGAAGTTTATCGAATCCTAAAACCAGACGGAGTTTTTACATTAGTAGATTTTCATGCACCAAACAATCCCATATTTTGGCCTGGTGTCTCAGTGTTTTTACTATTATTTGAAACAGAAACAGCTTGGGAGTTAATCAAAACCGATTTACCAGAGTTATTAAAGGAAATCGGCTTCAAAGTAGAGAAGACACAATTATATGCAGGTGGTAGCTTACAAGTGATTCAAGCAAAAAAATAACCGCCTAAAACTTTCTCTAACTGTTTGCGCCTTTGCTTACTGAGCGACTTGTACCGAGCGAAGTCGAGGTAAGTCGAAGTATGCGCCTTTGCGTGAGGTAAAAGATTTTAATAATTAACCGCAGATGAACGCAGATGGACGCAGATAAAAATCAAGCAACTCGACTCATCACAAAATCAAATAGATGATGCGCCATTTCCAACTTAGAACAATGGGCAATTTCTAACTGATGATTCTGCCCATCTAAAAATATGGCTTGATTGTTGTTACTCCCAAAACCACTATCCGGTTGATCTATAGGATTAGCAACAATCACATCTAATTTCTTAGTCTGCAACTTTTCCTTTGCAGGTGTGATGATATCTCCCGACTGTGCAGCAAAACCAATTAATAACTGATGTGGTTGCTTGAGTTGGGCTAATTGGGCAACAATATCAGGTACAGGTTCTAGAGGTAAAGCTTGGGGGAGCGATCGCTTGGGCAATTTCTCTGTACTATAATCTTTAGGCTTGACATCAGCCACAGCTGCTGACATCACAATCACATCAGCATTCGGTAAATATTCCAACATTACCTGCTGCATTTCCTCGGCTGAAATCACAGGTATAGCTTGCACACCCAAAGGTACATCCCAACTAGCTACACCATGTACTAAAGTCACATTTGCACCACGATGTAATGCGGCTTGTGCCAACGCCAAACCCATCTTACCCGTAGAAGGATTACCAATAAATCTTACAGGGTCGAGATACTCTCGCGTTCCCCCAGCACTAATTAATATACGTTTACCAACTAAATCTCGCTTACCGCCAGTATGTAATAAAGAATGAACACGGGTGACAATTTCTGCTGGTTCCGCCATTCTACCAGCACCAATGCGATCGCACGCCAGTAACCCCGATGCTGTACTCATCCCATGATAGCGGCTGTCTGTTAACAATTGCTGCCAATTGCGCTGCACCGTTAACTGTTCCCACATATCCGTATTCATCGCAGGCGCTAATAATACAGGACAAGTCGAAGCTAACACCGTATTTGTCAGCAAATTATCCGCCATCCCGTAGGTTAACTTAGCTAAGGTATTCGCTGTTAAAGGTGCAATTACAATTAAATCTGCCCATTCTCCCAACTCAATATGCAACGGGCGGGAGTGAGTGGGTTGCCAAAAATCATCATCTGTATAGGCAGGGTGACGGGAGAGAGTCGCTAAAGTTAAAGGTGTAATAAATTCTTGCGCTGAACGGGTGAGAATTACGCGAACTTCCACCCCACTTTTAAATAGAGTGGAAACCACCTCACAAACTTTATAGGCGGCGATACCGCCGCCTACACAAATAAGAACCCTGTTGTTGCGTTTTTCGCTGGGAGATTGAAGATTAGACATCAGAAAAAAATATGAAGGCTGAAGTTATTTTCACACTTCATACTTCATACTTCATACTTCATCTAAGCTTCATCGTAAGGTTCTAAATCTAAGAGGTAGATATAGGGTTCCACTAATTCTGGACGCTGAAAGGCGATCGCTCGGAGTAGATGCCAATCGTTCAAACCTTCAAAAGCATTGCTATAATTATCAAGTTCCAGACGCGTAGCTAAGTCTTCCACATCTGCTGCGGTCATGGCAGCAATTTCATTTCTGGAAATGCCTAGAGTCTTCATAATGCTTGCCCCTCCCTTATGCAGCATTTGCATCCAGCTTGGGTAAAGTTGCGCTTGACGCAACCACCCAATCTATATTACTCATTAGACGGCATTTCTTTCGTAAAAATTTGCATGATTTTTACCATAATTGTAAAAAATTTGTATTTAACGCTACCCAATTGTCTTGAAAACAAAATTTCGTAACGCTTCTAACATTTGCAGATTAATTTCATGCCCCGCCTCAAATTCCCGGTAATCTACGCTAAAGCCTAGAGACTGTAAGATTTCCCGCGTTTTTAAGGCTGCTTGCAATGGCACAACTTCATCTTGAGTACCGTGCATCACTAAAGTCGGCGGAATATCCTTCTGTTCTGTTGGTACTGCATCAGGATGTAAATATCCACTCATCACCACTAAACCAGCCAGGGGTAACTTTAAACCCACTTCTAAAGTCATCGCCCCACCTTGAGAAAAGCCACACAAAATCGTCCGTGATAAAGGTACGTCTGTGCTGCTTTCTAAAGATTGCAAAAAGTCAGTGAGTAATTGCCGACTTTCAGCTAAACCCTCATACATATTTTCCATTCGCAAGTCATACCACGCCTTACCCACAGCAGAATAAGGATGGGGATAAGGTGCATTGGGAAACACAAACTGGTAATTCGGTAACTGGAAATAAGGTAATAAAGATGCGACATCCTCAGCATTAGCACCCCAACCGTGCAAAGCCACAATTAAGCCAACCGGGGGTTGAGAACTAGCCGGGGGGACATTGATAAATTGTAAAGACAGATGCTTGCTCCTGAAATTCAACTCTTCTCAATTGTCTAAGAATTTTACTCTGCTTCATCTTCTAGCAGAATGGTATTGAGAAGATTGAGTTCATTGGATGCCATAAAGTAGCGATCGCTAAAAACTGTTTCTAATTGTGTAAAAATCCGTCTACCTGCCACAGCTACCCAAGGAAATGTGCGATAGTGAGGGACTACGGGAATGATTAAGCCTTGAGGAGTTAGAGAACGTCCTAGCGCACTTCTCCAAGCTTGCGGATCTTGTAATACTTGTTGACGGGTGTCATCTTCTGATTGTTCGTTCCAGAAATGGGGATAGTCTAGAGGTAAGCCAATCACTATGTTTTTGGTTTTCAACGCTTGAATTGTGGAAGATTCAATCACAAATCCTTCTTTTTCCCGACTTAAGAGCTTATATAATTCGTTAGCTGGACGTTTGAGTTTTGATGGAAATTTGAATTTCTTACTTTCAGCAATTTCTTTGAGACAGCCTAAAAGACGACTGCTATTTTGTTTAATATCAGATTTCCATGCTTCAAAACTAAATATTTCTTCAGTTTTGCGATCGCTCCAATCTTCTATCCAGAAAGGGCCTATACAAGTTAGACTATCAGGTATCTCTAGGGCATCATTATCTAAAGATGGCAGTAAAGAACTCTGAAGCCTAGACACAGCTTTCACTAAAGCTTGTAAGGTTTGATAATTTGCATAAGACTTGGCATTTTTTTCGGATGATTGACCTCTTAAATCGAAATGTTTAAAGATGCTTGTAGATAACTGTTCCGCCCTTTTAACAATTGCTTTTGCTTCTTGAGGATGACTATCGCTAATAAAAACTTTGGCTTCACGCAAGAAATCTAATAAATCATCAGACATCAAACGCAATAATTCTTCATCCCCAACAGAACCAACGGGTACAAATGCAATTCTATTTTTATTCAGTCCTGCATCACCTTTAATGTGGGTAAGAATTGTAGAGCGTAACATTACCAGCAAAGTTAATAAATCACTGGACTGACGCAACCATAGTCTTTTAGGGTCAATATCCTCTCGTTCAATGATGAAATCATTGATGAGCATAACTAACCGTCTTGCTTTGTTATCTCCAGAAACTTCTTCTCCAGTTTCTGGATGTGTATACATTCCTCGACCACGGTAAATTAATTGGGCGACTTCCATTAAAGCGGCTTCAATATTAAATCGGGGAATTGCAGCGATGATGCAATCTGTTTTTGGGAAGGAAACACCTCTTGCGCCTGAAGAAGTCATCAGGAAAACTCGAACTTCATCCCGTCGTGGCGGCTTGACTAATGTCAATCGCTGATCGGGTGATACACTTTGATCCAAAACCTCTACGTCTTTTTTGTTTAGGAGAGCTTCTTTACCAGTAGTCAATTTTTCCTGTAATTGACGCAGAAAAGCTTTATCCTGAGCAAAGAAAATCAATTGCTCTGCTCCCTTGTGTAACCCTTCCTTGATTTCTAAATAGGCATTTGTTAGGGTTTCTTCTTCTGATTTTTCTCGAATTGCTTGTCTAATTGTTTGCTCTGTACCATCACTATTTTGACCTGGTTTAATAGGAGACAACCTAATACTGTAGTCAATCGTGAGTTTACTGGCGGGGTAGCTATTTGTCATGATGTGTAGTGTTGGGTATTTCAAGCCAGTTCTTCTATCACTCCCTGTCACCCGAAAAGATTCTTCCCTTCGACTTTGACTAATTAAAACTTTATCAGGAGCGCGATCGCCTGAGTTCAAAAAGCTATCCAACACAACTTCATTGCTGAGTGAAGCATCAGCCAGAATCAGCACAATTTTAAATGGAGATTGATTTGTCTCAAACGGTTTAATAAATTGCTGTTCCAACCATTCTGCTAACTTATACCATTTTGGATTTTAGATTTTAGATTTTGGATTGGGTAAGGGTTGATCGGTAAGCTTTTGAGTCATCCATCTGTCGCAATCATTTTTTAATTTGGTATTACGCACAAAGGGTGCGCCTGCACCATCACCAGCGAGTTCATCCACCATGACAACTATAGTGGGAATCCGCGCTGCAAATGCTGAAGGCAATCGTTTTTGGCGAGATGAGATTTAGGGATAAGGGAGATGCTTAATATTTAGACTGAAGTTAAGTAAGAATTTAACTGACGGTGCAATTGTTTATGGTTAAGTTTAGCTTTCCATTCTCGAATTGCGATCGCAGTTTTGGCCGTCGGTGAAATGTATGTTTGTTGGGTTGGTTTTGGTTCGGGTTGAGGCTGGAATGTTCGCAGGGGTTTTGTAGTTAAACAGTTACTTAAATTAGGTAAATTCTTCTCTAGATTTAATGCTTTAATCACATCATCTACAGTCTTGAAGCGATCGTCTAAGGAAAACCTCACCATTTTTCCTAAAATCCGGGCAAAGTGATCACTAATATTCACTTCTTTTTGCCAGCTAATTTCCCCTGTGGATGTATCATGTTCAAAGTCTAAAGGCCCTTTACCAGTTAATAAATACAGACAAGTGACTCCCACTGCATAGATATCACTGGCGTAAACTGGCCGCAATGCAAACTGTTCTGGTGGTGCAAATCCCATAGTCCCGACAAAATTAGTTGTTGCTGTTTTGTAACCAGAATCTTCAGAAATATCAACTAACTTTTCTTTAACTGCACCAAAATCAATCATCACCAATCTTTGGTCATCTTCACAACGCAACAAGTTTTGGGGCTTAATATCTCGATGAATTACCCGATTTTGATGGATATATTGCAATATCGGCAGAATTTCTTGTAAAAACTGCTTCACTTCGGCTTCAGTTTTCACGCCATTACGTCTGACTTCTCGCGCTAAAGTACAACCCCGCACATATTCCTGCACTAAATAAAACTCACCATTTTTTTCAAAGTAGTCTAACAGCATAGGGACTTGCGAATGACTACCAAGTTGCGCTAGGGTTTTGGCTTCTTGTTCAAATCTCTGACAAGCTTTTTCCCAACTTTTGGTACTGGTGGTTTTTGGGCAGAGTTGTTTAATTACACATAAAGGACTTCCTGGTAAGCGGGCGTTTCTGGCTAAAAAGGTAATGCCAAAGCCACCTCTACCTAAAATTCGCAATATCATATAGCGATCGCGGAATAGCTGCGTAGAACCACACAATTGAGCCAGTTGATTTCTTTGTAAACTGTACTCGTCTGGAAAATGGGTAATGTTTTCAGAAAAGCGATTCATGGTTTTCAAACAGCTACTCTGCATTGTTTTCAATGTAACTTTAAAAATATTTTTTTGCCAGTATCATTACTGCATGTTTGTAAAACTTTTTCAAAGTCTTCTATCGCCCAACACTTGATGCTCTCAAGTGGAACAACAAAAACAGTTGAGGGATGCAGTAGAATAACTCAACTTTTAGACCTGTGCTAGTCAGTAAGTCACGGTTCCCTTTGCTAAAATTAGAGGTGTCTATAAAGGCGGTCTGATGCTTGAAACCACCATCCTTGAACACCTCAAACAACTACCTGAATCTCTCCAGCAAGAAGTCTTACACTACACTCAATTTCTCCTGGCAAACCACGTCAAAACCAAATCTGTCTCCCCAAAACGTCAAGCTGGCTTCCTCAAAGGCACTTTTAGCTTACCCCTACCAGAAGACTTCGATGAGCCTTTGGATGATCTGAAGGAATACATGGAATGACGGCATTACTGTTGGACACTCACGCTTTTATCTGGTATTCAGAAGATGATCCTAACTTGCCTGACTCACTCAAAGCAGAGATTGATCATACAGAGCGCGTTTATCTCAGCATCGCCACATTATGGGAAATTGCGATCAAGCTTAACCTCGGTAAACTCTCACTTCAGGCAAATTACGAATTAATTGAAGCTAGTTTAGAGCCTGCTGGAATCAACCTCCTGCCGATCGCTTTTGCTGACACGATACAAATCCTCAAACTCCCACTCCATCACCGTGATCCGTTTGATCGCATTCTAATTGCCCAAGCAATACGCCATAATTTGGTGATCGTCAGTCGTGATCGTGCATTTGCGGCTTATCCAGTACAACTGTTGTGGACATAAAAATTTTGGCGTTGCATAAATGCGGGATGAAATCATAAAATTCCACTTTTAAAACTCTTGCTCTTTGCGCCTTTGCGCGGCAGTCGCTTCAAGTCGGCAGAGCCGCCCAACGCGCTGCCTTGCCTTTGCGTGAGACAAAAATCATCCCCGTAATCAGCAACGCCAAAATTTTTTGCTCAAAGCGTCAAGCTCTGGACTCGAACGTTTTAATAACAGATACACCCAACAAAGCATAAAGACTGAAGCAGTTGTTTCATACTTCAGCCTTCATACCTGATATTTTCCTACGGTACTTCAATCGGAATCAAAGCATTTTCTGGCAAATAGTCGGAGAAACGCCCATTATCAGCCAGCACTAAAATCAAGCGCAGGGGATAATCAGGTGGAACTTGCAAATCTGCCCAAGGTACTGATAATTCTAAACAAGTATCTAAAGCTACTTGGGCGCGGCTAAAGCGGGGTTGCCATTGATAATCTTCTGCGGCTTCGCGGAATTGTACTGATTGTGTGAGTAAATTAATTTCCAAATGGTGATGATACAAATAATTGACTGGTGCTTGCTGCGGCACATCTTTTAAGGGAATTGGGCTATTGTGCATGGTTTTATCAGGATAGAACCACAGCAAATTTAACTCTGGCGGTAATTCCTGTCCTGGTTTGACACCACTTTTGAAGTCTAACCGGATATAAAAGTTGAGGTGATCTACTCCATACCAAAGTCGTTGGATGAGGCTGCTGTTGTGCATTGTGCCTCTCGCACCACCAACTTCGATTCTGCCGGCTTTGTCCCAATCTTGTTCGTCACCACGGCCGTCAATGACGGGGTGAATAAAGCTTTCTGGAAGATGGTTGGCACGAATTTCATGTACTTCTACAGCTTGAGAGAGATAGGCTGGTACGGGTTCGTTTAAGGCTTTGTAAATGCCAGCCAGATGCTCTCGAAATAATTCATCAAAAATGGCATCTTGATTGGAAGAATGTCCTTCGCCAAACCACCAAAACCAGTCTGAACCTTCAGCCGCGTACAAAGCTTCCCAGGCGGCTGGGTTAGTTTCTTCGGTGGCTTCTGGATGGCTGGCTAACACGGCTCTGGCTTGGGTGAGGTAGTCCCAAGCTTTATTTTTTGCTGGGTCGCCAATCCAGGTGGTGAAGCTACCATCTACCCAAGAACCACTGTGTAATTGCTCTTGGGGAATGGTGGCTGTGGGTGGGAATTTTTCAATAAATTCTGAGACGGTGACAAGTTGCAATTGGGGGTCATTGCTGAGATTGTGATACAAAGCTTCCAGGAACAGTTTGCCGTCTTGGGGATAAAATTCCCAACAATTTTCGCCATCTAAAGCAATGGTGACTAACCAAGGTTGGTCGCTGGGGTTTTCGCGTTGCTTTTTGGCGATCGCTTGCAGATGTCCCACTAAGTTGGCGGCGGCTTGTTTTGGCTGCATTGACCCGTAGGTAAAGCCAATTAAATCAGACAATCTATGGTCGCGGAAAACAATCGCTAAATCACCTGCTGGAGTTGTTAAGCGATAAGGGCGATACAGCACTTCTGGTTGCTGGACGTTCCCTGCACCATCCCGATGGAAGAAGTGTCGCAATGTCCAACCCAAGACCGCCTCGTCTGAGCAAATCCACTTAAACCCTTGTTTAATAATATACGGCAATACTTCTGGACTCACAGATTGTTCCGAAGGCCATAAACCTCTGGGTTCTTGACCAAAACGCTCTGTATACATATCCCAGGCTTTGCGTAGGTGGCGGGGAATGTCTTCTGCCCATTGAAAACGATGCTCTGGTAAGGTCATATTCGGCACTGCTACCCGACCAGAGTTAGTATCAGCCAGTAAAGGCATAATCGGGTGAGTGTAGGGCGTGGTTGTGACTTCTAATTGCCCTGTTTGCTGCATTTTCCGGTGTTGGGGAATAATGCGGCTTAATATTTGGCGTTGTTTGGCGTAAATTTGCTGGCGATCGCTTAAACTAAAATTCCGCCCTTGTTTTAACCAAGCAGAAATTTCTGGGTCATCCCAAAACAAAGGATCTATCCAAGCTAAATTGTGCCAAGCCAGCAAATCGCTGTAATCCTGCACACCCCAATTTGCTAAACACCAAGCTTGTCCTTTGTCTTGCCTTTGTTGATATAACTCAGCATAACGGGGATGCGGATCAATCAAGGTGTGGTGATTGGCATCAAAGAAATGTTGGACAATAAATTCGTGCTGTTCTCTGGTTAGTTGTTCAGCAGCAGTTAAGCTGGCTGTTAAATAAGGGTCAAAAGCTGTACCAGCAATGTAATCTTCTAATTGCAATATCAAAGAAGGTACCAAATTCACCGTTTGGTGTAACTTGGGATATTGTTCCAGGATTAATATTAAATCTAAATAATCTTTAGTACCGTGTAAGCGTACCCAAGGTAGCTTGTATTGTTGGGTAGATGAAAGTGAAACGCCGCTGTCAGGAGATTTGTACAGCGGCTGATGTTGATGCCAAATAAAGGCAACATAAAGTGGATGGGACATAATCGGTAATGATTAAAGATTAGGGATGAGGACTTAGGGATTTATAAAGTGAAAAGTTTAAAGGCAAAAGTAAAAAGCGTTAAATTTTGACTTTTTACTTTTGACCTTTGACTTTTTACTTCTGATCCCTCAGTCCCTAAATTACTTGTTCAACTTCAGCAATTTCGGGAATCATTTCCTTGAGGCGGCGTTCCAGACCCATTCTCAGGGTCATTGTGGAGCTAGGACAAGAACCACAAGCACCTTGTAACCGTAATCTGACCACAGGGCCATCAAGTTCTACAAGTTCCACGTTACCGCCATCAGACATCAAATAAGGGCGCATTTCATCTAAAACGGTTTCTACGTTGTCAATTGTCAATTCCATTGTTTTAGACCTGTGAAGTTAGTGATGGTGATGAGGTATGAGTTTTTCGTAGATTTTTGGCACTACTAGCAACTCAACACCCACAGCTTTGTTTTTTAGCTTTGTTAAATCAATCCTAGATCCAATTGTCGCTAGATTGCTTGGCGTAGTTTTACCTTTGTTGTTTGACACAAAACAATCACTAGCGACTCAACAGCTAACATCCAGCCCTGTGACGGGATTCGTGAACTTACTAGTTAATCGAAGTGAAATACATCATAACTTTACCTTACTCCCCAGGCATATATATAGTGTTTTCATATACAGTCACAAAAATTGGGTGTAGGGAGTGTGGGGAGTGTGGGAAGTGTGGGTGTGGGGGAAAGAAAATCTTGCTGTCAGTTCTCCACTCTACTTTTCTGTAACCAAAAAAGTGCTGAATTAAAAAGCGTATATTACTACTCAGCACTCAGCACTCAGCACTCAGCACTCAGCACTCAATACTCAGCACTCAGCACTAATCTGGAAAAGCTAAACCTGTTCTGGGATCGCGGATATATAGTCCTAGGGTGAGACTCCGCATCACTTCATCCCAAACGGGTGTTAACTGTTCGGCTTGGTCTGCCCAAAATTCAAAGGTAATTAAGCATTGTATATTTGAGCCTAAACCAATGCAAATTCGAGAAAAAGCTTCTCTTGGTTCGGCTTGGGTGTCAATAAATTTAAGTTCTGTCCACACAACTCTGGCGGTTTGGCGTTTGAGGGTGATAACTTCGCCTTTCTCAATGACATCGCGGCTGTCTTCTTCTACGATTTTCTTTAAGGTAGCTTTCAGGGGAAACAAACTCCAGTCGTGGGGCGGTAGGTGATTAAAAGATACTTCTAAACAGCAGTCATCTTTGGGTGGTTTTCTATCCATGAACTTGAAAGATTTTTCTTGGGGTTCAAACACCCAATTTTGGGGAACGTTGAAGCGCACAGCCCCCCGGTTAGCGACAAATATTTTATAGCCTGATGGAGATTCCCAGTGGTGGTCGGGTTGGAGATCAAGCGTTTCTTTAATCCACTGGAGATTGCTTTTTTTACGCTTTGCCATAGTTTTAGCGATCGCTCACTTCGTTAATAATATCAAATTAATGAATGTTGAATGTTTCGCGCAAAGGCGCAAAGGTGCAAAGATGATTTTGACTCAACGTAAACCACCAGATGCTAATGCTGTGGTGAGTTTAACTTTAGCACTGACGGCACAAGAACGGACTCGCAGCCGTCATCGGTTTGAAATGGAAAATGGTCAGGTTGTGTTTTTGCGTTTACCCAGGGGGACTGTGTTACGGGATGGCGATATTCTACAAGATGAAAATGATGGCGGTGTAATGAGAATTGTTGCGAAGCCAGAATCTGTGCTGACTGTCTCGGCTGCATCACCACTGTTGTTAATGCGAGCAGCATACCATCTGGGTAATCGTCATGTACCTGTGGAAATTACGCCGAGTTATTTGCGTTTGTCACCAGATAATGTTTTACAAACGATGTTGGTACAGTTAGGACTGGAAATTAAAGAAGAAATTGCACCGTTTCAGCCAGAATTAGGGGCTTATGGACACCATCACCCTCACTGATAGTCATTTTTTGGCGATTTTGCAGTTAGCCAGCCCCGCTTTACCTGTGGGCGCTTACAGTTATTCTGAGGGTTTGGAAACTTTGGTAGAACATGGCATTATTACCAATCAAGATAATTTAAAACATTGGCTAACCTCAGAGTTACGTTACGGTGCAATTCGGTTAGAGGGGGCGGTGATGTTACGAGCGGCTGAATCTACAAAGATGGGGAATGTTGAAACTCTCTGTTATTGGAATCGCTGGTTATCGGCGGCGAGAGAAACCCAAGAATTACGCAACTCTAGTTGGCAGATGGGGCGATCGCTTGTGCAATTACTTGGTAAACTACAGCCAGAGTTACTCTCAACTATTCATAGTCTGGGTAATCGTTGCAATTATGCAGTTGCTTTTGGCATTGCTGTTGCTCATTGGCAAATTCAACCCAATGCTGCTTTACTCGCATATCTCCATAGTTGGGCTACTAATCTCATCACCGCCGGAATCAAACTCATTCCCCTCGGACAAACCGCCGGACAAGAATTATTACTCGGTTTACAGCCCTTAATGAGTGCAACTGTTCAAGAAATTCTTGTGTTAGAGGATGATGAATTAAGTTGTTGTAGTTGGGGCTTATCTTTAGCCAGTATGCAGCATGAAACGCAGTATACGAGATTATTTAGAAGTTAAACATCACTGAATTTTAGAATCCCGCCTCGGCATCAATTCCGAGTCTCATAGTGCAAGTCATCTCAAGATTACTCAACCCAAAATGTATTCCAGTCCATTTTTTTTGGACTTTAGCTATCAGCCTGGAACTAAATTTCTAGGCGGGATGTGGTTGAACACGAGAATTTTTGGCTTGTGTGTACCCCGTAGCCCTGTCCTGATGTTTACTGGGGTAATTTACGGCAAAGGAAGTTTAATACTGAAAGTAGAACCTTGTCCTGCACCCAGACTGATAGCTTGGATCGTACCACCATGTAGTTCTATTAAATAACGAGCGATCGCCAAACCTAAACCTAAACCGCCTTGTTTGGGAGTCTGTTCATCTTGGCGGTAGCGTTCAAATATATAAGGTAAAAATTCTGAGCTAATTCCAATACCTGTATCAGAAACAGCTATTTCTATATGAGATTCTTGACGCAATAGTTTTACATCTATCCGTCCGCCGTTTGGGGTGAATTTAATGGCGTTGGAGAGTAAATTACCGAAAACTTGCAGCAAGCGATCGCCATCTCCAGTTATTGTTGATATGGACTGATCAATCACAGATTCAATGTGAATGTTTTTCGCCTGGGCGCTGGGGTAAGCCGCCTGAATAGATTGACTGACAATCGCCACTAAATAAACTTGTCTCAATTCTAGTTGTAACTTGCCTCGCAGAATCCGAGACATATTCAGCAAGTCTTCTAAAAGTTTCGCCTGGGATTGGGCGTTGCGTTCAATTGTTTCAAGGGCGTGGTTGATATTTTCGGGACTCATATTTCTCGTCCGCAGTAACTGTGTCCAGCCTAAAATCGCATTCAAAGGCGATCGTAAATCATGGGATACCATCGCCACAAACTCATCTTTTGCGCGGTTAGCAGCTTCCGCTTCCGCACGGGCGGCTTGTTCTAATTGCAACAATCGCTGACGTTCTGCTTCTACAAGTTTGCGTTCGGTGAGATCCAGCACAAAGCAAACACTATAACCTCTGTGATCTGTATCATCAATTCGCGCAATTCCGACCAGCACCGACACACGCTGACCATCTTTACGAAAATATTCCTTCTCAAAAGGAGTACAAACCCCAGAAATCTTTAATTCTTCTACTTTTTGCTGATCAAGAGAGTGATATTCTAATGGAGTTAAAGCATCCCAACGCAGATTTCCAGCGATTAATTCTGCCCGACTGTAGTCTAACAATTCTAAAAAAGCATCATTAGCTTCATAAATCAGACCGCTAAAATCAGCAAAATAAATCCCAATCACATTCGACTCGACAATTCTGCGAAACTTGGTTTCACTTTTTTGCAGTGCAACTTCATGATGTTTGCGAGTAGTAATATCATAAGCTGTGCCGACAATTTGACGTGGCGAACCATCTGCGTTTCTGGTGAATACCGTATCTCGACTGTAAAACCAACACCATTGGCCATTTGCATGACGCATCCGGTATTCAAATTCCAAAATTTCGTTATTTTGAATTGTGGCAATTTTTTGCAGATGTAAAAAGAATAAAGGCAAATCATCAGGATACATTGTCTGTACCAAAAATTCCTGCCCCAAATCTTTAATTTGCTGGGAAGTATAACCTAGCAATCTATTAACTTGTCCATTCAGATATAGATTGCGTTGTTCTAGCAAATCATAAACATACAAAATTCCTGGGGTTGTTTCCGCAATGCGTTCGATGAATTGCTGACTTTCGCGCAACCGTGCTTCACTTTGCTGTAATTCTTGACGCAACTTAACTTGTGCGACTGCTGAGTGAATAGTTGAATGCAAACGTCCGGCTGTTGTTTGTCCTTTGACTAAATAATCATGAACCCCACTTTTCATCGCTTGGACAGCAATGGCTTCATTACCATACCCAGTCAACATCACCACGGCTGGAACGGGTTTGGCTAGTTTCAGCAATTCTGCCAAAAATTCTAGCCCATCCATATCTGGCAATAAAAAATCTAATAAAATGCAGTCTGTCGGAAATTGGCGATATATTTCTAAGGCTTTCTCTCCTGATGCTGATTCGAGAATATTGTAATTATATTCCTGGTCTTGCAGCAGATAGCGACGATAAGCCTCACGGTCTTCTGAGGAGTCATCAATAATTAAAATTGTCAGCAGTTGCACCATGACTAGTTGCTTGCAGCATCAGGGAAAATCAAAATATATAACCAACGAGTGATAAAAATTTTAAATCTTTATACCTATTGGTGGATATCAATTGGCGGAAAAATATAGACGTTCACACAATGTCGATAGCATATTGTATCTCTTTTGAATGAGAAACAGCAGTCAAGATAATTTAGATATGACGCACAAAGGTTGTCTGTGGAGATTGGATTTAGGGGTGTAAGGGTGTGAGGTATAAGGGTTTTGGATAAATACACCTCTACACCTTTACAGCCTTGCTGAAAGCCTTGATTTTTAGTTTTGATGCGTAATTCCTATAATTGTTGCATCGGTATTAGTTGGAGAATTTTAATTAATCCCAGCAAATTATATCATAAAAAGTATTATTTTTTACATCAGACTGATTTTGGTATCAGCAATAAGTTCTGACATCAAAATTTAAAATCTTGGTCTTATACAGCACTTTTGAAGTCAGTGAGGTACGCCATGAATATTAAGTAATGAGTAATAAGTAGTGAGTAATAAGTAAATTTTTTACTCATTATTCATTACTTTTTTCCCATCAGTTGCTGTATCTCATAAACATTGAATCTGCTGTATATCTTAAGAAATAAGACTTTAGTTAGAGTATGATTCAGCTTAATCATCTGTTATATTAAACAGGATATTGATGAGAGTATTATTTATTTTATCTGTAAATAATTATTCACAAAAATTAATTAACATACTAAACAAAAAACCAGCAAATAAAAAGTATCCAATACTAATTATCGTAGATAAAATGAGTTTTTTTAGGTAAAATCTGCTGTGAAAGCAGTAAAATTATTAATAGTATGCTCGCTGAGGAAAAACAAAAATTTCGCTTGGAAAAATCAGCATTTTTCAATGTAAACGGAGATTGTATGGAAGCTCCTCTACCGCTTGCGGGCTTAAATGTTTTGGTAGTTGATGATGATGATGATAGCCGTTTTTACGTCACTACCGTGTTAGAAACAGATGGAGCCAATGTTGTTGCAGTAGCATCAGCCGCAGCTGCACTAGAAGTATTAATGACACTACAGCCAGAAGTTTTAGTATGTGATATTGCTATGCCGGAGGAAGATGGTTATACACTGATCCGCAAAGTACGATCGCTCAAACCAGACCAAGGAGGAAGAATCCCAGCGATCGCTTTAACCGCCTACGGTGATACAGAAGACCGTATCCGCGCCTTAGAAGCAGGTTTTCAAACTCATGTTGCAAAGCCAGTTGACCCAAATGAACTAGTGGCGATCGTAGTTAAGTCGGTAACTAAGTGTGAAAATTATTAGGTTAGAGGTTAGAGGTTAGAGGTTACAGGTTAGAGGTTAGAGGTTATAGGTAATATATCTCTCCCTTGTCTCCCTTGTCTCCCTTGTCCCCCTTGTCCCCCACATCTCCCTAACTAAAACTAATCTGTTCAGATTTATACTCTGGCGGTTCGACGTGAATTAATATCCTCACAGGATGAAAGCGTTCTTGCAAGAGTCTTTCTACATTTTCTGTGATCTGGTGTGCAGTTTCTACATCTGGTGCATCTACAATCAAGTGCATTTCGATGAAAACTTGCCTACCTAAAACGCCTCTAGAAGCAATATCATGGCAGTTTATTACTCCTGGTACAGAAGTGGCGATTTCATGGATTGCTTCTGGTGCGATCGCCATTTGATCTACCAACCAAGGTAAATTAGCTTGTAACACTGACCAGCCACTCCAAAACACCAGCAAAGCCACAGGAAACGCCAACACTATATCTAACCATTGAAAACCCAGCCAAACCCCGATTAAACCAAAAATTACCGAAATCGTTACCCAAATATCGCTCATCGTGTGCATCGCATCAGCAATTAAAATTGGGCTACCTACACGCTGACCAACTCTTCGTTCGTAAAACGCCACAAAAATATTTACGCCCAAAACTATTAGTAATAACCACAACTCAGGCGGTGAAATTCTCACAGGTTCACCACCTTTTATAATCCGCTCAATTGCTCCTTGGAGAATTTCAAAGCAAGCTATCCCTAAAAACGCTGCAATTCCTAAAGCTCCCACCGCTTCAAATTTTTGGTGTCCGTAAGGATGTTCACGGTCAGGATGTGGCGAAGAAAATTTACTAGCAAATAATCCTAAAACATTATTGGCACTGTCTGTCACACTATGCAAAGCATCAGCTAATAAGCTTAAAGAACCAGTCCAATAACCCACAACAGCCTTTAACCCCATCACGAATAAATTTAGCAGCAGGGTAATTATTAAAACCTTTCTAACAGTCCAGCGATTATCGTAAGTCATAGATATTTTTTAACAGTAAGTTCTATGACTTATAAGTGTAAAACTCAAAATGTTAATTAGGTAAAATAACTTTTTGCTTGTTTAGAATTATTGTCTATATACCCTATAATATTTTGTCGTAGTTGTTGCGATTAATTACACTTAATTTCTGCCATAAGCTTAGTATTATTAATGCCTCAACTTTTATCATCAGCGACTTATTATCATTAATTTCTGCAAAAAATTCATTAATTTTCTTTTTAAATGAATACTCCAGTCAGTTCACACCATCGGGTCACAATTAAATCTGTATACAAAGACTTATCCAAACCATAGCTACCTAAAGCAAAACCATCGTTCCACTCAATCAGGGCAGTAACACCATCTGACAAAACACCAAAGTCAATCCCGTAAGCAGCAGTTCCTTCACCAGAAACGTTTAACAACTGCACTGCTTCTGTAATCGCGCTTAAATCAACTGCTACAGATGAATTTCCCCAGTAATGTTTAATTCCCACAATCTCACCGCGAATCACAAAAACCCGATACTCTGACAACCACTCAACAACCTCAGAACAATATACAGGTGTACGGTGAGATGTTCCTTGCAAATACATTAAATCGCTGGGTGAGGCAAATACATGACCTGTAAATTGCTTTTTGCGATTTTGAGGTTTAGCAAATATGGGTGCATGATCATCATAAATTCGCTGAATAATCTGCCCAACTGTGCTTCGCCAAATTTGCCGATGCAGAAATGCTTGTAAACACTGGGGATAATCAGTGAGATTTGGCAAATCTATACCTAGCTGTCGTAATGCGCCCAATACTACTGGGATATAACCAGCAACTAATGTGTCAGTAGCCAATGGTAGCTGTCGCCTGTGTAGACGTTTTTCGGTAAAAGTTTCAACCGGAATTCCTCGGTGATTTAACTCCGCCAATAAATCAGCCATTTCCGGTTCCATTCGTCCATTACCCTTTTCTTGGATAAATGCTTTCTGAATCATCTTGACCTTTGGTAGAGATGCCCCAGTCTAGACGAACTCTTCCGGTACTATTAAGTAAGTATCAAACAAATTTAATCAAGCCCATGTCTTCAACTCCTCTGACATTAAATTTAGTTGAAGGTTCTGTATCCTTCAGTTTTTCACCCCAAGCCGCACGAGAATTAAAAGCGGCGATTGATCAATTAATGGCAAGTCTGAAAGCTGTTGCGGCTAAACCTGCGGCTGGTGGTAAAGTCACCCCCCAACCGCCTTTAGAATATCGTTATACTGGCGAGGTATTTTTAGAAATTTTCTGTAATCCTAAT
The DNA here is from genome assembly GCF_014697485.1 of Anabaena sp. FACHB-83. Lineage (NCBI taxonomy): Bacteria > Bacillati > Cyanobacteriota > Cyanophyceae > Nostocales > Nostocaceae > Anabaena > Anabaena sp. FACHB-83. The sequence continues at coordinate 100,377 of NZ_JACJRY010000013.1, forward strand.
ATCTGGCCGACTCCCTTTGCTGCTAAAGTTTTGTTGACAGTGCGAGATGTCACCATTCGCTTAACTACAGAAGCTGAACTCACTCGCCTCATTGAAGACATTAACCAATATTTAGAACAAGTTGGGTAAACGGGTACTGAATTGAAAGTGCTGTTAGCGGTAGCGGGGCGTTGAGCAGCGTGCTGAGTAAACATACTAATGACCAGCAGAGTGGGTACATAAACTCAAATCAAACATTTTTGCGGGAGGTATTAACTAGCCAAATAGCCGCTAATTTTATCTTTGTGTCGGCGTAGAGTGCTTAAAGCTTGCGATTCGATTTGTCGTACTCGTTCTCGACTAATACCCATCTGTTTGCCAATCTCAGATAAAGATAGGATATTTCCATCTGTCAAGCCAAATCTTAAGGTTAATATTTCGCGTTGCTGAGGATTTAATTTTAATAATAAATCTTGGATATTTTGTTTGAGAAAACTTTGGTCGGCGTATGATTCAGGAGAGATGCCATCATCTTCTAGCATACTAGATAATTCTGTATCTCTTTCGGGGCCGACTCGTAATTCTAAAGACAAAGGTTGGCGTGCTAAGAGTAGACAATCTCGAACTTGTTGTGGTTCTAAAGATAATGCTTGAGCAATGTCAACGGCGGAAGGAGTACGACCTAATTTTTGTGCTAGTTCCCGTTGAGTGCGTTTGATTTTATTGAGTTTTTCTGTAATATGAATAGGTAGGCGGATAGTGCGTGCTTGTTCTGCGATCGCTCTTGTGATGGATTGACGAATCCACCAGTAAGCATAAGTGGAAAATTTGTATCCTCTTTGAGGTTCAAACTTTTCAACACCTCTTTCTAAACCTAAGCTTCCTTCTTGAATTAAGTCCAAAAAATCTAAATTGCGTTTTTGATATTTCTTCGCTATCGAAACAACCAGCCGCAGATTAGCCCTAATCATTTCTGCCTTGGCTTGATATCCTTGCTTGAGTTGTTGTAATAGTTCTGCTTCACTCAGATGGACAGATTCTGCCCATTCTGATTGTGTTGGTTGGCGCTGTAACTGCACAGTTAATTTTTCTTTAGCAGCCAGTAAAGTCATCATTTGTTGGACTTGCTGACCAAATTTTATTTCTTGTTCATGACTTAATAAAGGGATACGTCCGATTTCATGCAGATAACTACGCACCAAATCAGCCGGAAAAACAGATTTTCTGTTGGTATTGCTTGCTTCAATCGATTTATCAGATAGGTATTTCATTTTTCTATCATCCCTATAAGAATTTCTGGATTTAGCAGAAAATGATTAGCATCCTAAATATCAAAGGTTAAGTATTCGCTAAAATTTAGCCCGCGATAACTAGATACACTTTTCTATTTGAGAATTAACTTTTCTTAATGTAATAGCTTGATGTTACAGGAACTTGTCAAAGATTTGAAAAAATCATGTCTATGGAAAAATGATATCAGTTTTATTTGAGATATGAATAAAAGAGACAAGGGAGACAAGGGAGACAAGGGGGACAAGGTAGAGAGATGTTTATAAATTATTTAGGATTACTACTTAACTAAAAAATAACCAGTATAAATGAAGTTTAAAAAGTTCAGAAAAGTATTTAAAAGTGCTATATGCTTTCAGTAATTAGACTGAATTAAGTATAAATTGGTAAACAAAAGTGAATCTCCCTTTAATTACTCGTGCTGAAGCACATAACAAGAAAATAGCGATTATTGCAGATACAGGAGTATTTACATATCAAGATTTGCTGCAAGCTTCTGGTCAAATAGCGGCAAATCTATTACAAAATACAGTAGATTTACAAGAACAGCGAGTAGCTTTTTTGATTCCGCCTGGGTTTGAGTATGTAGCGACACAGTGGGGAATTTGGCGTGCTGGTGGAATAGCTGTACCTCTGTGTATTTCGCACCCAAGACCAGAATTAGAGTACGTAATTATCAATTCAGGCGCATCGATGATTATTGCCCATCCACAGTATGAGGATATCATGCGATCGCTCGCCACAGAACACAATCTCAGATTTATCCTGACTTCGGACACACCACCAAATCATATTGTTAATCTGCCAGAAATAGATATTACTCGACGTGCATTAATTCTCTACACCAGTGGTACAACAGGCAAACCCAAGGGTGTGGTGACAACCCATCAAAATATTCAAGCGCAAGTTACCAGTTTAATTACAGCTTGGGAATGGACATCAAGCGATCGCATTTTACACGTACTCCCCTTACATCATATTCATGGCATTATCAACGTCCTCACCTGTGCTTTGTGGGCTGGCGCAGAATGTCTGATGTTAAGCAAATTCGATGCAGAAGCTGTGTGGAATCGCATTTGCAAGGGTGACTTAACTTTATTTATGGCAGTTCCAACGATTTATGTAAAATTAATCGCCGCTTGGGAAAGCACCACAGCTGAACGCCAACAAACTATGACCGCAGGTTGTAAAAAAATGCGTCTGATGGTTTCTGGTTCTGCGGCTTTACCCGTGCAGGTTTTAGAAAAATGGCAAAATATCAGTGGTCATTTTCTCCTAGAACGCTATGGAATGACCGAAATTGGGATGGCGCTGTCAAATTCTTTACATGGTCAACGTCATGCAGGTTATGTTGGTCAGCCTTTACCGCAAGTAGAAGTAAGATTAGTTGATGAAAGCGGAGAAATAGTACCAGCAGAAACACCAGGCGAAATTCAAGTTAAAAGCCCTGGCGTATTTTTAGAATATTGGCAAAATCCCCAAGCAACCGCCAAAACTTTTAAAGACGGCTGGTTTTGTACAGGAGATTTAGCGGTAGTAGAGAACGGAAATTACCGCATTCTCGGCCGAATGAGTGTAGATATTATCAAAACGGGCGGCTATAAAGTATCAGCCTTAGAAATTGAAGAAGTGTTAAGAACTCATCCCGATATCCAAGAATGTGCTGTGGTGGGAGTTGCTGATCCTGAGTGGGGTGAGAGAGTTTGTGCGGCGTTGGTACTGCATCCCCAACGCCAGTTAACATTAGAATCCTTTCGGAGTTGGGCAAAAGAGCAATTGGCAGTTTATAAAGTGCCAACTAAAATACTCACAGTTGCCGAGTTACCCCGCAATGCAATGGGGAAAGTAACGAAGCCAGCAGTGGTTGAGTTATTTCGTGCAGATTGATTGTGAAGCTCATTAAGGCGATCGCATTTATGATTTTTGCGATCGCCCTAGCCTTCACCCCCATTCCCAAGGGTTTCAAAATGGACTTTGCTATGTAGTCGGCAAAGGGCTGGCGAGTGATATCCTCAATTCAGTTACGACAAGATGGAAGTTGCTGCAACTCCTGGGGATGGTTCTGGAAATAGTCGCCCAGCCAATTACAACCTTGGGTAAGGAGCGCGTCAAGATTCAAGTTCCAAGAATATAGCATTGACCCACTACTAGAAATCAAGCGGTTGCCATCTGGGGTAAAATTCAGGAATGAATTAAAAGCACCACCCATAGGGATGCGAGTGATGGGTGTGCCGTCGGCTTGCCAGATATGGATTGTGCTATCGATAGTCTTGGCAATCAACAATTGCCCGTCTGGGCTAAATTCAAAGCGACCGATTTGGTTGGTTTCAAGTGTGCGAATGAGCGTACCATCAGAACGCCAAAGTTTGATATTTTGATCAATTCCCACCGTCGCCAACTGCTGTCCGTCGTTACGGTGGGCGATATCAATGACTGCTGCGCCATGATTGAGGGTTTGTATGAGATTACCCTCAGCCGACCAGATTACCAGTTTACCAAAGCGATCGCCAACCATAAATTGCCCACTGGGGGAAAATCCCATTGTAGTGATTTCATTTGGTTGTCCTGATAGGGTTTTGAGCAATTGTCCGTCTCTTCTCCACAGGCGCAAGGTGCGTGTGGGGGTATTGCCAGAAGTTACTGTTATGTAGGTTTGATTGTTGGGGCTAAAGTGGAGGGAATCTGCATCTTTGATAGTCTTTAAAAATTTACCTTCACTACTCCAAAGTTGAATTTTATCGGGTTGATTACCAGAAATTACCAACTCTTTGCCATCAGGACTAAATTCGATTCCCGGCTTATAATGAGGTGCATCTATCTCTTGAATTAGATCCCCATTTGCTAACCTGAATTGTATTTTTTGCTGACGAATTGATAACAAAACTAAGCGCGAACCATCGGGACTAAATTTAATCACACTTTCCGGTAGATTAGTTTGTATTGTTCTGAGTTCGCTGCCATCTGCCTGATATAATGTCATTTCTCCATTGAATTTTGTCGCAGCAATTGTCTGTCCATCAGGACTCAGAGTGGCATCCATAATTCTATTTTGAGCATCAGATTTTGCCCCAGCAATTTTTAGTTTTTCACCTGGTATTTGTATGCGGTTGATGCGTTGCTGATTTCCCACAACTACACGGGGAGTTTGTATTGGTGGTGTCAATGGAGTGGAGATTTTTTGAGGATGGATTTTCCAGAGTTTCAGCATTCCATCTGGGTGACTCGTGGCGATGACAGAACCATCAAAGCTAGAACTAAAACCAGCAACCAGCAGTTGATGAGTTTTGATTTCTGTTTGTAAAGTTCCGTCTGGATGCCATAATTTGAGGGTGTTGAGATTGGCGGAAATGTAAGCACCATCTTTTGTGCGGAAACTGTGCCAAAGGCGCTCGCCTAAATTATGGTTAATGTTAGGATAGGTTTTGATTAACGCACCAGTTTTAATGTCTCTAACTTCCGGTTTTCCTTGGGCATTGATAAACACAATTGCATCGCCTTCTAAACTAATAGTAAGGTCAATACCCTGTTGAGGTGGAGCAATCTGCCTAGTGTGTAGTAATTTCCATTGCAAATTCAAGACTGCAACTTTGCCAAAGGCGTTGACTACCACAATATTGTTGTCATTTGTGAATTGGACATCGCTAAGAGTTTCTTGATCGAGTTTTAGTTTATTGACAAGAGTACCTGTTTTGAGATGCCAAACCTGGATTTCATAATCGGAATCAGCAGAGACAATATACTGACCATCAGGACTAAAACTCAGAGAAGAAATGGAAATTGGGAAGCCCTGGAGAGTTTTAGTTTTGTGAGTTTTGATTGTCTGAATTTTCTTTCCCTGTAGTGTCCAAAGAGTTATCGCCCCGTCTTCTCCTCCAGTTGCTAGTTTTTGTCCATCACGGCTAAAGGCGATCGCTACCGCCGGACTTTCTAAATGCCAACGATTTTGCTCATTAATCGTGGACAGAACAGCTTGTAGGGCAAATAAAGGCGTGTGGGTGGGTAAATGTTTAAAAGAATGCTGTTTGGTCAATTCTTTAAGTCTTTGCGCTGATTTCATCGCCCCTAGCAAATCCTTCAGTTGGTTACCATCTGCACGTACTTGCAAAATTCGGCTTCCTTCTCGTTCTAGATTTAAGATATCTGCATTGGTTCTGAGTTGCTGTTCTGATTGCTGGAAGTAAAAAAACGTGCCGATGGTGCTAATTACAGCCGCAGAAAGCGCGATCGCTCCAATTTGCAATCGTTTTTTGGTTTGATGTTGCACGGTTTTTAATCGCTGAATTGCTTGAGTTTCTTGTTGTATTGCTGTTTGGGTTTTGGATTGGGCGATCGCTAGTTCTTGGGCTTGGCTAGCAGACAAAAATTGATAATCACTATGACTCAAACTCAATCCTTTTGCCCAAACTAACGCCCACTGCAAGGCTTCATTTTGCAGCAAATATTGAGGATCTTGAGAAATTTCCCAAGCGGCGAGTTCTGCACCATAGGGACGGATAGCACGCAAAGCTTGTTCCGTCCAGGTATAATCAAAAACAGTAGCATAGATGCGGTTATAAATACTCAATTTGCCTTGACGTTTGACAACCAAACCAGAAAGACACAACTGCATTAACTCCCAGCTATCTTCAGCCGAAAGTTCGCCTTGATTGAGCAATTGCTGATAAAGTCCTAATGACCAACAAGCCAAAGATTTATTGTGGAGAATGCGATCGCGAATTGTTTGAAAATGCTGCTGTCTATCATTTGCTAACCAATGTTCGATCATTTGCGATCGTACAATCGCTTCTACTGCTTGAGTTTCCCATCCCGATGCAATAAAAGTATTAGATGTATTAATTAGTTGACATAACCATTGAGTTAAAAATGGTTGTCCACCAGTCCAAGCTAAAATTTCTGCCATCACCTTGGTAGGATTTGCAGCCACCTCAATTAAACCTTGTTCCAGGGGTTTAGCTTCAGACAATTGAAAACCTGTAAGTTCGATGGCGCGACTATCTACATTTAGTGGTGTAAATTTATTATCGGCGATTAAATCAGTGGGTGTAGCCACACCAAATAAGGCAAAGGTTAATCGTTGAAATTCAGGTTTATCAGCGCGTTTGTTGTAGCAGGATCTCACAAAAGCAAAAAAATCATCCTTAAATTCTAGATTGAGAATACTGTCAATTTCATCTACAAAAACGATAATTTGCTGAGAGATATTTGCTAGTAAAACTTCTTCCACAAATTTACTCAACCGCAAAAATGGATGTAGCAAAGTATTTTGAGACCACCAAGATTCCAAATCAATTTCAATGTTAAGTTCACTAGCAAAATGGCTGACAAATCCCCCATAAAATTCATCTGCACTCACTTGATAAACGCAGAGTTCACGCATTTCAAAAGCAACACAAACAAATCCTTCTGACTGTAAGCGCGACATTGTACGCACTCGTAAACTCGATTTTCCCATCTGTCTAGAGTTGAGAACATAGCAAAATATTCCCGCTTTTAGTCCTGTATATAAATCACTATCAGCTTGACGACGAACGTAAATTTCGGTACCTTCTCGTAAACTACCACCGACTTGATAATGGTTGTAATTGTTCATGTTTGAATTCCTAAACGTTCACGAAAATATTGACGGTAAAGTTCGTAGCGTATAGATATTTGGTGTTGCTGTAGCTGGATTAATCCCAAGTCATAGAGTTTTACCACATCATCGAGATGGAAGTGTGGTTGAATGGAAATAGCAGCATCAGCTGAGGCGATCGCTTTCAATGGTGCAAGTAAATGAGAATGCGTTTGTAGCTTATGCCATTGTCTTTCTAGATGGCTGCGGTAGATACTATTAGGAGTTGCTGCGGTATTGAGCAATTGCTCAAGGGAAGTTGGGTTTTGAGCCAGAAATTGTAAAGTCAAGGTGATAAGGTAAGGATGTCCGCCAACAATTGCAGTTAATTTTTTTATCTCTTGCTGACTCCAGTGCAATTGATACTGATTTAGTAAAGTGAGGATTTCTGTGGCATTTAGTTCTGTCAGTTGAATTTCTGTACCCGCGTTAAATGGTGATTGGTTAATATCAATCTGGGTGTAAACTTCAGTGTGTAGAACTATCAAACGTAACTGAGTCCAAAGCAATTTGGTTTTAGCATCTTCATGCCAAGTTCTCAGCATTCCCAGAAATTCACCGGCAATTAATTGATGAGTAAATAGGCGATCCACTTCATCTAAGGCAATGACTAAAGGGATATCATCAGTTAAGAGATATTTTTGCAAATAAGTTCTACATTTGATTTTGCTATTGCCTAAACTTTTACGCCAATGAGTTTCTATATCCACTGTTAAATTCAGCGCATAGGTAACACTAGCAATAAACCACTGTAAGAAACTATCTAAACTGTCAAAATCATCAGCAACCGCATCGCGGAGATTGATAGCGATCGCCCGATATCCTTGTTGTTGAGCATACTTGAGAACTTGCGCCATAAGTGTGGTTTTACCAAACTGAATTGGTGCTTTAATACGGAGTAATGCCCCTGGTTTATCAATCTCTGCACAACAAAATTCCCGTTGAGATGGTTGATGCTGAATTCCCTGGTAAGATTGGGGCTGATGGGTTTGCCATCGTCGCTGAAGGGCTTGGCGAAAATTGGTTTTTTTCACCTCTTCTTGGAGTGTTTCTGAAAGCAATTGCCATAACCGCCCGCCGACTTCACTCACATACTTCACGGTAAGATAAGACTCAGCCGCGATCGCTTCATAGGTTTTACCTTCCCATGCACCCTGCAAAACTTGGATTTCAACATCACTCAGATGCTTTTGCGTAGTCTGTAGCATCAACTGATCAACGAGTTGTTGAGCAGCATTCCATTGAAATCCAGCGTCTAAGCTCATAACCCTACATTAGAAAGCGATGTTTATCTTCTAACATAGGATTTCTCAATAATTCCCCCTAATACCCAAACAACCAGAACAAACCGTTATTACTTAACGATGGGGAATAGTTAGCTGAATTTTTCCGGAAAAAACCGGAATTTATCGCCTGAAATAACCGGATTTCCTCCGGCTGACAATGACAGTAAGCGTCAAGCATCATACAAATATGACTGCAACTACTGAAATATGTAGGGCTTACTGAATTAGGGGATGAATTTTGGGCGTTGCATAATATAGGGAGGACTCCTGATTCTCTCTGCGTCTCTGCGTCTCTGCGTGAGATAAATCATCCGTATTTTGTTTCCAAATCTGTAACTCAATCCTGAGTCTGAGTATTTATTAGCTAACTTGAAACTGCAAGATTTACTGATATTTTTCAATCCATATTCTATGCTGCAACACTTTTCCCACAACGCTTTAGTAAAATCAACTATTATCGGATGTCTGCTTTTTTCTAGTTCCCTAATTCCTTTACAATCTACCGTTGCTAATCCGCAAATTTTGACTACACCACAAGCAAAGACGATCGCTCAACAAGTGCTTCAAGATGCGATCGCCAAAGAGAAAATTGATAATACTGCAAAAGTCGTTAAAATTGAGCGAATTGCTAAGGGCGATACCTGGATATACAATCCTGTACCTTACTGGAAAATTGCGATCGCCGATCAGCATAAAAATTTGGTCTATTTCACCACTGATAATGGTAACTTTAGAATCTTGATGCAAAGGAACGGACAAAACATCCATTCTCTAGGAAAACCTGCTCAAGAAATTCCGCCAACGGCAATGATAACAGCAGCGATTCAACAGGCGAAAGAGTGGGGCTATCCTGGACAACCCTCACTAACTAATATTTCATCTGCAAAGACAACTTGGGCAAGTGGTTGTGAAAATGTTTCTGCCCCTAATGCTTGCGATCCCTTTCTCAGCCAAGGCTGGAAAATTACCATTCCCCACCAACGCCAAAGTTGGGTATTTCGAGGTGAAACAGCCGACGATTTACAATTGATTGCACGTACTAATCCTGTGATTGAACGCGGCTTACCGATTCCGGTGGTTAACGAAATCAAGCGCATCGCCAGCAAACACTTGCAAATTTTACCCTCAGTTGTGCTGATTACTAAAATCGAGCCTCAAACCTTTACTGATAGCTGTTTAGGATTGGGGAATTTAGCTGAATCCTGCGCTCAAAAAACAATCCGGGGTTATCGGGTAACGGTGGCGGGAAAGCCCCAAGCACGGCAAATATACCGCATTAGCAATGATAAAGTTAATATTCGCACGGAAGCGATCGCCGGACTTCCCCACCGCACTGATGAGTTACCAACGGAGATCGCTCGCACAGTATTCAACGCGGCCCAATCAGACTTGAAAAAACCCATTGCTAATCTTAGCATTACCCAAGTTGCACCAAGATTCAATTGTTTCCGCAGTCCCACGGCTGCACCCAATGAACCTTGCATACCAACGCAGAAACTTGATGGTTGGAATGTCACAGTGACAAATTTTCAGAAATCACTGAATTATACGGTTAATCTCAGTGGAAAGATTCTTAGCAAAAAATAGCTGAGTTTTGAGTATAAATCTATTAGATACAAGGTTTTTAGTGATTAATACCGCTTTAATTTAACGTGAGTTCAACGACGAATTTTAAAAACCCCTTTCCAAACCTCTCCCCTGCAAGGAGGAGCCACTGCGTTGGGCGGGTTTCCCGACTTGAAGCAAGTGGCGTAGAGGCTTAAAAACTTTAATTTTTCGTTCCCCTTACAAGATATTTAAGTCCCTCTCCGACACGGAGAGGGGTTGGGGAGAGGTCATCTAAGTCCCTAATTTAAGTGAATATGAATATACAACATAAGCTGATGATGCTCACACAATACCTGCGGCGACCGAAGCTATCGCTCGTTTTAATTATTGCTTCTCAACTAATTTACTCTGTTCCCATTTATGCGGCAGATGCTAGGATAACGATTTCTAAAGCTTGCCGTGTAGAACTAATTGGTGAAAGTACCCGACGCTGGAACGAAATTTCTGGAATGTCCCCGACTGATAGACTCCCCGCAATTATCAGAGAGCTAGAAAATGCTGAACGGCGAGGAGATACAACTTTTACAATCCAGACATTAGATTTTGCGCTCAAGGCAATTGCTACTCAAGTACAATCACTGACATATAAGGATAATCCAAAACTTCCTACCATTCTCGATCAAATCGTGGTCTTAGCTAAACTTTTACCGAGTGGGTATAGTTTAGGCAAAACTCATATCTTGACAGAATCTGCGATCGCCTATGGACAAATTGGCCAGTCCACCAAAGGAAAACAAACGCTGCGGCTTGCGTCTGAGTCGGTATCAGGAATTCGCAATACTCCTAAAGATTTAGTTGCGGCGCACATTCGCCTTGCAGAAGGGTGGATTGCTGTCAACGAACCGGCGGAAGCTGCGTCTTCCCTAAACTATGGGTTTGAGCAAACTATCAAAAATCTGAAAGATATCTATGCACGACGTGAATATTTGTCACAAATAGTTAATTTATATCTCCAAATTAACCAACCCACAAAAGCTTTAGAGGTGCTAAAGCAACTTTCTCCTCAAGATTATGATCCTGATATTACCGTCACTCAGATTGCTGCTACCTACTTTAAAGCTAAAAACCCGGTAAAAGCAAAGCAATTACTCGATCCATTGCTCAAAGCAGCATTACCAATTAAAGATGTGGAACAACGGGAAATTAAATTAATGAATTTGGTGCTACACTATGCACCCAGTGGAGATTTAGGGCGATCGCTGCAAATTGTTTCCCTAATGAAACGCCCTAATTCTTTCCGGGCTAGAAGTTGGTTGACAATCGCCGCAGAAGGTCGCAAATTTAACCAGCCAGAAATCCGCAAGCAAGCGATCGCCCGTTTAGTTGCTGATGCTAAAGCCGCTAAAATAGCCGATCAGTTTGGCGGGCGCTTCGATAATGAATGGTATGGCGAGATGTCAAATTTATCTCAAACTCGCGGCTATCAGCCAGAACTCAAAGCCTTGATTGCTGAACTGCGTGCGGTGAATGTCTTGGGAATTGTTTTGCAAGATTTGATTGCCAATAAGCAGTTTACAACTGCTCGGCAAATGATACCACGTCCGATGATCGTACAGATAGATGCAGGCTATTTCGATGAAACTGATCGCTGGCTAGATAATATTGCCATAGCCGCCCTCGCAGATGGACAAACCCAGGATGCAGAAGCTAGAATTGCTGGGGAAAAAACCGATGTGCGGCGATTGCTGCGGTTTGCTCAAGCGTTCCATCGCCGTGGTAATGTTGCTGTTGCCGATCAATTATTCACTCGTAGCCAAGTAATAGCTAATAGCATTTCTGCTTTACCTACCGCCATCACAACTCATGCGGCGATCGCCAATGCTTTGATTTCCACCAATCGTCCAGCCGATCAGGTATTGAATCGAATTGTCACACTTATACAAACAGAAAAAGCATTGCCACAGCAAGCACAATTATTGCTATCAATCAGTCCAGAATTTGATGCAACGCGATCGGCTTATTTTACACTGGCAGAAAGATTAAAGTTACTTCAGCAAGTAGACTTTGCTACCTTAGCTGGTAATCAAGCTATCGCCAATCGTCAGCCAGAGGAAGCATCCCGTTTCATCGGTTACGCCGGGAGAAATCCTAGGGAAAAGTTTGACTTTGCTTTACGAGTTGTGGAACTGAATCTGACTCAAGGCAATTTGACAAAAGCGCGATCGCTCCTCAATATTCCCATACAAACCCTCCTGAATGGGTCAGAGTCTTCCTTACCACCGATGGCAGAACGTTCCCGTTTTTGGGGGCGGATTGCATTGAATCTTGTCCGCACAGGAGACACCAAAACTGCGATCGCCATTGCTCAGAATGTCACACCATCGCCAGAACGCGAACAATTACTGCAACGCTTACGCTGTTATCAGGACTGAGACGTTGCATTTCAGTTTTAGGGGTGCGATCGCTGAGAATCATCGCTTCATATATTTCATCTGTAAAAGCTGCTATTGAAAACTTTACAGCAAGGCAAATGTATAATCCAATACATTTTAGTTAAAGCAACAACTTATACCATTTTGGATTTTAGATTTTGGATTTTGGATTGGGCAATTGCTTACTGGTGAGCTTTTCAGTAACCCATTTGTCGCAATCATTTTTCAAATTGGTATTAGACTGGTGTAGGTTGGGTGGAGGAACGGAACCCAACATTTATGTATAATCAGTGATGGGTATTTTTTCTCCACCAATTGATTCTGACGGATGTATTTTTCAATCCTTAACGCGCACGTTGGGAGGACACCAAAACAAATTTTTGCTGGAAATACCCAAAGATTCTAAAATTCCCCGCATAATTTCTGTGCAGTACATCCAATGTTCCAAGTCATCATACATCCGGTCGGGGTTAAACTCGGCATTGTAATGCAGCACATTGGGAATGTCTAAAAACTCATCAGAGTTTTGGGGCGAAAGTAGCAAAAGTTGAAATGGCTTACCTTGGCAGTGTTTTTCTAGTTTGCTGACTAAATCTAACACGCCGCCGCGATCGCATATACCAGTGCGGACAAACAGTGCTTGGTCGCAATTTTCAACTGTGTACCAAAATCTTTGAGAACGTGCTGTATAGCGTACCCGCATCCGTTCATACACCGGAGACATATCATATACAGGGTTGTCTGTGGCTTCAACTTCATGGGCAAAGGATAAACCAGACCATTTGCTATGATAAATTCTCCCTGCTTCTGGACTGTAATCTAGCAAGCTGGGATTCCACATATCGTAAAAACGATTTTCGATGATATCTGCGATGTCTGCAATCTTGGTAGTGCGGGTTAAGTCAAAGGGAAAAGCCGGGCCATCATATTCCATTTTGTATAACATCATCCGTACCGCGCAGCGATCGCCCAATGGCACAATTGCCACGCGACTAATGTCTGATAATTTACATTGATATCGAAATAACACCGCCGACTGTGATGGAATTTTCACTCGACTTTCCAGCCCATCTTTACCAATCATCATCGTGCGGAAGGGAATCTCCGGGTGTAATGGGTCTTCGTAAACACCTGCTGGTACAGCTTTTAGTGCTTGCCGGACTTCTTTCCACATGGGATGGATATTATATTCATGGTCTGACTCATTAATTACCCAGAGGTGATGTTCATCTTTTTGCAAGATTCCCAAATGCCCATCATAAAACAAAACTTGGGAGTCATTGGGGGCGAATAAATTAAAAGCGGCAGTATATTCTAAATCATATCCTGATGGTATTTCTACGGTTGTAGCGATCGCGCCATCTTCCTGCACAGCAAAAAATGGCAGTGTTCCCGGCTGGGGATTTTTGGCAACGTAAATACCAGGAAGCAACTTGGCTTTGCTCTGCACAACCGTTTGGAGTTCTTGCCAATAAGGCGCAATGGTGTAATTGTGGGGTGATGGATTACTAATTCGCAGACTTTTTTCTTCGATGTAGGCACAAACATAAAATCCCGCATGATCAAGATAAATCGGAATTTCGTTGGGTTGCCAGAAATGGGGGTTTTCTTTGGCTAATTTGGCTTTGTCGATATCAAATAATTGTAGGTCGATCGCTTCAAACATCAAGCGATGACCGAAGGTGTTGGGATGCGCCGGGTCAAAAGATATCCCCTCCCACCAGCGTCCTTGGCCATTATCTAAGGCTGGCAACCAATTCAAAATCGGCACACCCCAATTTAAAATTCTGTTGTGGGTATCTTTTAACAGCCAGTAATGCTCAGGAGAATAATTGTTATTGGGATAAACACCCCCTAAAATTGGCAACGCGCCGAGTTTGCGCGTCATTTTCACCAACTGCTGCAAACCGCTTTCAAACCGCCTTTGTATGGCTCGCCGTTCGTGGGGCGCACAATAAGCTAATCCTTCGTTACCCAAAGATAAAGCAATAATTACTACATCAGGTTGTTCTGGTGTAACTACTGAAGCAAAGCGGGCGATCGTTCTGCTGACATTGGCTCCCGCTTCTGATACATTAACGACTCTATGCCCATATTTTTGTTGTAAAGTTTCCTTTAGTAGTCCAGCCCAACCGTGAAATAACCAGGCTTTATGACCCAAGGCCACAGAACTACCAATCACTACTATTTTTAAACTGTCAGAATCTGCTGTGAATACTGGTTTAGCAGTAGTTGACTGCTCAAGATAGCCGAAGGGATACGGCTGTAAATAACCGAATGCCCCGTCATCCACAACAATAGTACTGGAATGGTCATGGTTAATCGGTAGCCAACGATTCCACCCAAAAGCTTCCCATTCCCCATAATTACTAGTATTGAAACGCACATACTTGTATTCAATTTTCTGATCATCACCAGTATCTAAAGATGGCTGAATGTCAATTTCATCTGTCCACCATAAAGGATAGCGATCGCCACTGGTGCGGAGGCGAACACATTTAGTAATATCCCACGAACCCAACTCGGAAGTAGAACCAAGCAGCCCAATAGATTCACCAGTTTGGGTATATGCACTAACCTGGAAGCGATACATAAGATTTTTTGTGAATTTAAGAATAAAATGCCACTGGAAAGGTTGAATCCTCCAGATGCTTTGACAGTATCACATACTACATCTAAAGTCTGTATTCCAAGAACCTTCCAGAAAAATTCATAGCAATCAGGAAGGAAGTCCCGACAATAAATATTCTTTGGTGTCTGGTGAAAGCGTTATTATAGAGGCGATCGCAAATCACACTCCATCGGACTTGTAAGGTGTCTGGCAATGACCATCTCCTTAGAACAATTTAGCCAATCTTCTCTGGTGTTTCAGCAGTATGATGCAACTTGGCAAGACTATGAGAAGGTGCGAGATAACCCCGATATCGATTGGCGTAAAATTGCATTTCATCAGGGATGGTTGTGGGTTGATATGGGAACAGAAGGACTAGGACATTCTTCTTTTAGCGATTTGATAACCATAATTTTTGGTTTCTGGGCGTTCCTACACCCAGAGATAGTATTGCAATCCTACGGACGCTGTTTAATTGAAAATCCCGAAACCCACGCCTGTGCGCCAGATTTAGTTTTGTACAAAGGTGAAAATATTCCGAGATGGCAACCAGGTGAACCACGTCGGATTATTCTTGATCGTCATCGTCTACCGGATTTAGTGGGAGAAATTGCTGATACCACTTTAGGTATTGATTTGGATGAGCAAAAGCAACTTTACGCTAGTTTAGGAATTGCAGAATACTGGGTAATTGATGTTAAAGGAATGCGACTATTTGCATTTGGTTTAACTGCAACAGGTATCTATCAAGCGATCGAAGTTTCTCAGGTGTTGACAGGTTTACCCATCGCTCTGATTGAACAAACACTAGAAAGATTACCCCAAGAAACTAACACCGCAGCCGCTAATTGGTTAATGCAGCAATTACAAACAAAATAAGTGCAAATTTAGAATAGACAATTTGGCGTTGCATAAATGCGTGATTAATTAAGCTTTTTTCACAAGGTTAACGATAGATGTTTCGCGCAAAGGCGCAAAGGCGCGAAACAAAATTCATCCTCTTAATCAGCAACGCCTGTTTTTTTAGCCGCGAATTCCATTCGTCGGGGCTAGGTGCAAGATATGTCTATACAGTGATAGCAAAGGCATAAAATTGGGAAATTTAAGATTAATCTATTCCAATTGACACACAAAAGTTTACATGAATTTTTTGGGCAGAGTCCCCTTAGCTTGGTTGCAATTGACTCGCTATAAACTACGCCTAGTTGTAGCGATTTTAGGTATTGCTTTTGCAGCTATTCTGATTTTTATGCAATTAGCATTTTTAGATTCTCTCTATGAAAGCCAAACAGCACTGCATAAACTCCTCAAGGCTGATTTGGTTTTAATCAATACTGATATGAAAACTTTGGCGAACACTGGGGATTTTTCCCGCCAATATTTATATCGCGCCCTCAATTTTAGGGAAGTTGAATCTGTAAATTATGTCTACCACGCACGAGATGATTTCCGCTATGGTAGTGTTCGCGGCGGCAAAGGAATTATTATTTTAGGGATTAATCCAGATAATGTTCCTTTTGAGATTAAAGACTTTCAGACAGTTGCACATCTTTTAAAAGCTAGAGGCGTGGTTTTATTTGATCGTAACTCCGACGCAAAAGAATATGGCAGTGTTTTTCAAGATTTGCAAGTAGGAAAACCAATCGCGGCTGAAATAGCTGGACATCAGGTTTGGATTAGTGGCTTAGTAAATTTTGCTGGTGCTTCTTTTGCTGATGATGGTAATTTGATTACCAGTAGTATGACTTTTAACTATCTATTTCCTCATCGTTCTTCTAATAATATTACCCTGGGTTTAGTGACTCTTAAACCAGGAGTAAATTTACAGGCGATCGCTCAACAAATCCGCGCTCAACTTCCCCGCAAAGTGCGGTTGATGACACGCCAAGAATTTATCGAATATGAAAAGCATTATTGGGCTACGAGTGCGCCCATTGGATTTGTCTTTACTACAGGGGTTTTTGTCGGTTTCTTAGTAGGAGTAATTATTGTCTATCAAATTCTTTATGGTGAAATTACCGACCATTTACCAGACTACGCCGTTCTCAAAGCTAGAGGTTATAAACATCGTTTCTTTTTAAATATTTTGTTTCAAGAAGCATTGATTTTGGCAGTCTTGGGTTATATTCCTGGTCTAATCATGTCTTTGGGATTATATGCCATTGTCAATGGTGCCACATCTTTACCGATGAATATGACATGGCCGCGAGCTTCTCTGGTGCTGTTATTAACAATAATAATGTGCTTTACGTCTGGTTTTGTGAGTATGAATAAGCTCAGAGAGTCTAATCCGGCTGACCTATTTTAAATTAGTAATTAATCTGAATTATTGTGGTTAATCAAACAGTTATTTCTATTCAAAATCTCAATCACTTTTTTGGGGAAGCCGCACTCAAAAAGCAGATTCTATTTGATATTAATCTCACCATTAAAGCCAAAGAATTTGTCATTTTAACTGGCCCTTCTGGTTCAGGAAAAAGCACATTGCTGAGTTTAATTGGTTGTCTACGCTCTGTACAACAAGGCAGTTTAAATATTTTAGGACAGGAACTCAACGGTGCAACCCAAGAACAATTAGTCCAAATGCGGCGGAATTTTGGTTATATTACCCAATCCAGTAATTTACTCGATTTTTTAACAGTCCAGCAGAATATTCAAATGTCTTTGGAATTACAGCCGGATTTTTCTGTACAGGCGGCGCGGGCGAAAACAATTGCTATTTTAGAATCTGTAGGATTAAGGGAAAAAATCGATGTTTATCCTAAAAATCTGTCTGGGGGACAAAAACAACGGGTAGCGATCGCTTGTGCGTTGGTAACTCAACCCAAGTTGGTACTCGCTGATGAACCAACAGCCGCCCTGGATAAATCATCAGGACGTAATGTCGTCGCTTTAATGCACCGTTTAGCCAAAGAACACAATAGTGCTGTTCTCATGGTGACTCATGATCATCGCATCTTGGATTTGGCTGATCGGATTGTGCATGTGGAAGATGGCAAACTCGGTTTAGCTTTAAACCAAGAACTATCTTTGATGTTACCGGGTTTTGATGAAGCCTTACTAGAAAAAGCCAACACTAAACCAACCGTGTTGACTTACGCATCCGAGGAAATCATTGTTCGTCAGGGAGAACCAGCGACGAAATTTTATATTCTCCTGGAAGGAGATGTAGAAGTTTTCCAAGATTTCCCCGATCAGCCGACTCGCTTGTTAAATCGGCTGAGTCGTGGAGATTATTTTGGGGAAGTTGGTTTACTGCGGGGTGGAAAACGTACAGCAACAGTGCGTGTCACCAAAAATTCAGAAGTGAAAGTGATGGTGATTGAGGAAGAATTATTTCAGTTGTTCGTGAATAACTCAGAGTTGACTAGTAATGATGTCGTTCGTCGTTTGCATCAACGGGTAATGACAAGTCATTTATCCAAAGCCTTACCCAACGTCGATCCATCAGAAATTGTGGCGATCGCTTCTCAATCTAAGGGGAGTCAATACAAAGCCAATTCTATTATTGTTCAACAAGGGGAATTTGGCGATCGCGTCTACTTAATATTAGAGGGAGAAGTGGAAGTATCCGTGATTGATCAAGGGGAATCCAGAACAATTCAACTCAAATCGGGTGAACATTTTGGTAATGTACAATTTTCCGATGCTCAAAATTATGCTGTTTACCTTCGAGCCATAGCTTGTACTGACGTTGAATTGATGGCAATTAATCGAGACAGTTTTTGTAATTTGATTTTAAAATCCAATACAAATTCCGATATCGTAGCTGCTGCACTCCACCATCAATTTCTCAACTTTTGATTTCAATTAATCTGAATTGAGGCTCTAACTTGTAACTTATTCAATGTCCTCACCCGTTCGCTGTCATCGGGACGTAGGCGAATTTTCACTTTCACGATTCTAACATCAGCTTTGGCGCTGGGATCATCATTAATGATTCCTGGCTGTTCAATTTGCAATCCAATTTGATCTACTTCTCCTTTGATTTCTCCAGTAAATCCACCATATTCACTGACAATTGTTGCTTCCTGACCAATTTTTACATAATGAATATCACTTTCGTAAACTTCAGCAATCACATACATTTGTTGTGTTTGTCCAATATCAACAATTCCTTTACTACCCACAACTTCACCAACTCTGGTGTTAATACTTAAAATTTGCCCAGCTACGGGTGCTTTCACATAAAGAGATTCCAAATCAACTTTTGCTTTTTCTAATTGAGATAAAGACTCATTCAATTCTGCTTTAGCAACTAAAATATCTGTGGGTTTGACATGAGCTAAACTATCTAATGTTGCTTCCGCAGCTTTTACACGTTCCTTACCGATGCTCACTTGTTTGCGGAGATTGGCTTTGGCTTCTTGCAATTTTTGTTCCTCAATCTCCACTTGTAAACGTCTCTTTTCCGTTTCAGCTACAGAAACCGCTCCTTTATCCAATAACTCCTTGTAGCGTTCATAGTCATCTTGGGTTTTGCGTAATTCAATTTCTTGACTAGCAATTACAGATTGTTGCACTTTGATATTTTCAGTTAATTCCGCTTGTGTTTCTGCAACTTTCATGCGTTGGGCTTCAATTTGTCCAGACTCTTCACCAGCTTGCACCTGCGCTAAACGCGATCGCGCCACAATCACTTTCGCTCTGGCATTTTCTACACTTGCTTGATATTGGTTCACATTATCCATGACTGCAATAATTTGGTCTGCACTTACTTGTTCCCCTTCTTTTACCAACAGTTTCGCCAAACGTTGATTTGCGCCTGTCGCAGACAGATGAATAATATCTCCTTGTGGTTCTAATATTCCTAAAGCTGCTACACGAACTATAGACTGTTGACTACTTGATGTTGCTGGTAATTTATTCTGATTAGTATTCCTTGATTGCCTATTAATAATCACAACAGCAAGAATACTAATCGCAGTAATAATAGACAAACCTATAGTAATTACTTGTAGCTTTGATATCGGTTTATTTTGATTAAATTCAATTTTTATCATTGTTGTATCAGGAAAATATTCTGTTATGAAATATGATGATTACAAATAGAATGAGAAAATCATGTTCATTTTAATGAGCATGAAATATAGCAGTCTTATTTGATATATGCACAACACAGAAAAAGGATGTCAGGCGGACAAGGAAGGCAAGGGGGAGATATTTGTAAATCATTGAGGATTGCGGTAGATGTATAATTGATATGTTTATCCAGGTATTTTCCTGCTAAAAATATTACTTTGTAGGTTTGTAATTCTAGACATCAGGTTGACCGATTCTTATTTTCAGTTTTCCCTTAACAGTGGCTTCGCTAACAATTATCTGGTAAAAGAATTTTGGCGCGAGTTTAGTCGGGTAGTGAGTATGTTGAGTCTAGGCTTTGGATTTGGGTTAGTTGGTGGGTATCAATTAGGAGAGACTATGAAGCGTTATCAGGTCATAATTGCAACTACTACTGGAACATTAGCTGCGATCGCTTTTGGCTATTTCGGAGTCCAAACACTCGGCAAAGATACAATGTACAGTATCAGCGCGGGAATGTTTGGAGTGGGAGCGGGAGCTTCTGTGAGTCAAGTGGTAAGCAATAGAAAGCAGCGACGGACAGTAAGAACTTAATTAGAAAGTCAATAGCCAACAAAAATACCCCCTGATTGATCAAACAGAGGGTGAAAAAATTTTGGATTTTATATTCAAACTCTAGGACAAGGCTTTCGCTAACGCTTCTCCCAGTTGTTTGAGGGCTTTTTCTTTGGCAAAATCGGCGGCGGAACGTGCTGACTCTGCAAGAATTGTATCAGTGTTGGGAGTTAACTTTAATGCTCCACCGAGATACCCAAGAGCCTTGACGTAATAATCAGACAAGTTGGTAGAAGCTAAACGTTTCACCATTTGGTGATCACCACTTTGAAAAGCGGTTAAAGCTTGGCGATGTAATTCGGTTTCGGGAGTTCCTAAAACTTCCAGGATAGCGTTAACGGCTTGGTTGACTTTTTCTAAGGTGAGTTCCGATGACACGGCTTGTATGATTGCGATGTTTGTAACTACATATAGCAGAATACAGATCAGAGGTAACAGTTGTGTAGGGCGCGTTAGACGGCTCAAATGTTGTCAAAAAACAGATTCTTGATATCTCACGCACCCTACTAATATGCCAGTTACGTAAGTCCTGTCATAATTAGAATTAACTACTATTGCCATAGATCCATAATTTAAGTATGGAGTTGAAAAACAACATGGACAATAACAAAATTGAGGTGACTGGAATCAGTGAACCTCTCCTCCAGTTGATTGATGAGCGAGTGAGGCACTTTGGAGGCGACAGAGCAGCATATATCCGTAATTTGATTGAAAAGGATATATTCGGCACATCACACCGACACAAACAACAAAGTATCGATCTGGGTACAAAGCGTACTTTTGACCCACAACAATGGTCAGCTGACATGAAATTATTAGCTCAAGGTGCGGAAAAAATACCAGTTTTACCGCCAGAAGCATTTATCCGTGAAAGCATTTATGGGAATCATGACTGATGCTGTTCATGGCAGATACAAACATTCTATTACGGTTCGTTTCTCCTTCAGATCCAAATCATATTTTGGTTCGTGATGCCATATATTCTTTATTGCAAAGGGGAGAAGAAATCTGTTACACATCACAAATTCTGGGAGAATTTTGGAATGTATGTACGCGACCTACAACGGCACGAAGCGGTTTTGGCTTATCAATTGAGGAGACAGACCAGAAAACTCAAGTGATAGAACGTTACTTCAATTTTTTGTCTGATAGCGCCGCCGTTCATACACAATGGCGGCGTTTAGTTGTGGATTATAGGGTGTCTGGGGTTAAGGTACATGATACACGGCTGGTTGCAGCAATGTTGGTGCATGGATTAACCCATATCCTGACATTTAATGTTAGTGATTTTGCCCGTTATTCAGAAGTTAGTGCTGTTCACCCCAAAGACATAACACCATAAGACAATTGAGAATCTAAGTTTGTACTGCAAAATCTTCTGGATCAATTCCCCAATTTGCCAAAGGTGATAGTTTAATCACTCCATCTTTTTACTCCAGGTATTTCTAATACCAAATCCGCACCGTAAACATTCCCTGGGGTTTGAAATCCTGGCTTAACTTCACCTTGGATGATGTGTTTAATCACTACTACAGCAGCTAAAGCCGTAAAATCGTAAGCTTCGGGGCCGATGAGTTTCGCTGTAACTTGACGACCAGATTCATCTTCTGCAATACCAACCACTCCAACTTTACCTTGAGCGCGTTCTGCTGCACTTGGCCCTTGTGGGAGTTGTTTAATTAAACTCGCTAAGGCGCTTTGGAAAAGAGATGAGTTAAATAACCAGCCTAAATACTGACTGCTTTCCATCAGAAAACTTACCGGGTTGGGAAAGACTGTGTAAGTTTCGATATTGGGAATATTTGTACTGTGGAATGCGGTAACAAGATCAGCACGCCAAGGGTTAGTTACGGCGGTGACTAAACCAGCACCAAAATTAACTTGACGTTTTTGTTCTGCTGGTCGAGAAGGAATTAGTTTACCTGCTTTGCGGACGACACCCATTTCATGTAAGCTGGGCAGGACAGTATTGGCAGTTCCTTGAGAAACACCACCTTCAGTTTCATAGATTAAGGTGAGACTGTTGGCGGTTGGTAACTGAGATTTGAGGTAAATTGCAAGACAATCTGTCGGGACGACACCAAACCCAACGCCAGGAAGCAGCATAATTCCTGCATGTTTCGCCTCCTCATCCCGTGCTGCTAAAGCCTGAAATTCGGGAACTTCGCCAGCGATATCTAAATAATGGGTGTGAGTTTGCAAACAGACATCAACGAGTGATTTGGCAGTTTTCGCAAACGGCCCGGCACAATTGAGAACAACTGTAACA
Organism: Anabaena sp. FACHB-83; assembly: GCF_014697485.1. NCBI lineage: Bacteria > Bacillati > Cyanobacteriota > Cyanophyceae > Nostocales > Nostocaceae > Anabaena > Anabaena sp. FACHB-83. Next base: position 123,040 of record NZ_JACJRY010000013.1, read on the forward strand.
TCTTGCAGAGATTGTGCGATCGCCTGCGCGTCATCCAAACTAAACACCCGAAAATCAAAGTTTAATTTCTCCGCAACTGATACCAACGCACCTTGATTTCTTCCAGCCAAAATTAACTCTACACCCTGACTTTTTGCCGTTTCTGCTATTAATTTCCCTGCATAGCCAGGCGCACCATACAATAACACCTTTGCCGTCATGATTTTTCCCAAATTAAATATTCACAAATCCCCCTAACCCATAACTTATACACATTCAAATCCCCCCCTTTTTAAGGGGGGTTAGGGGGGATCTAAACTTAACTTGACTTAATTATTAACAGGACTTACGTAAAAATTCCCAAAAACCTTAATTTATCGTAGACGCGAAGCGGCTTCCCGCAGGGTACCGCCAAGTCGCCAAGAACGCCAAGAAATCGTAGAGTGTGCGTAAGTCCTAATTAATAATCTGCTGCCACAGTTTAACTTCTGGTGGTTCTACCAAAAACTCATCTGCTTTAGTAAGCATCGCCCGAATATAAGGCTGTTGTAAATGTTGATCCAAAATTGCTTGACTAGCCCAATTTTCATGCAGCAAAAACACAGAAGGGTCTTCGATAGATTGATGTAAATCATAATTAATACATCCATCTTCCGCACGAGTGAGCGCAATCACCGGTTCAAATTCTGCTCTAAATTTATCTTCTAAACCCTGTTTTACTTTTAACCGAGCCGTAACTGTAACTTGTTGACTTGACATGATAGATTCTCCTGTTTAAATAGATACAGGACTTACGCACCAAGATTGTCTATGAAGATTGGGTGTAAGGGTTTTAGATACATACACTCCTACACCATCGCCAAAACCCTTGATTTTTCGTTTTTATGCGTAAGTCCTAAGATAAAAATAGGGAGTTGAGATAATAAAATTTTCACTACTCCCTACTCCCCACTCCCTTTTCTAAGTATTGATACTGTTAATAATCTGGGAAGGTTTGAGGAAATTATAAGGTATAGGACGAGTTTGATTTCTAATATCAATTTGTCGTTCTATATCATGCAAATTTTGTTGGAACTGTACCACTAATTCCTGTGCCAATGGGTCAGCAAATTCCTCATCATAATAACCCAATTTATCATAATGGTAAGATGTTAAAATATGCGTCCACATTACTTGGTCAGCAGCTTGCTTGAATGGTGGCAATATCTTCATAATTGTTTGCATATCCACGCCCTTACTTTCGGGAGTTGGATGATAAGCTGCATAAGGCATATTCGGTACGAAAGCCATGTATTCGTACTGAGAGAAATTTAAAGCCGAATGGAAAGGAGCGCAGGTAAAAACTACAACCGTAATAATTTGAATTAATTGGTCGATAGTTTCTATTTTTTCTGGCATTCCTTTAACACGTCCACCATCTTGAGCAACTAATTCTCTTGCCCAATTTTGCAATTCATAATCTTCACTTAAGTCTTGAGGCGTTTGGTAATAAAGTTGCAAATAATCTGTGACAAATTTCTGAATAGCATCCCAAACCAACATCCCATCATCCCGGAACGGAAAATGCGGTAATATATCCGGGTCATCCATATTTTGACTTTTCATTAATGTCGGGAAGACAAATTTATCAATACTCCATTCTTGGTAAGTTTTGACGACAAAAGTTAAAGATTCTTCTAAAGAACCAGCCATAAATTCATCGACTGGGCCACCTGGTTGTAAAAAGTGGGTGCGTCCCAAATCGTTATCAAATAACATGAACCGGAAGTGTGGTTTGAGTAGTAAAGCAATGGGATGATTTGCTGCTAATTGGCGTGCTGTGGCAATACAAAAAGGAGCCATAACAGCATGAGTATAGGCAAAGTGACTACCTAATTCTTGATGGTTGCCGTCAGCAATCTGCACAGAAGTTTTTGCTAAAAACCAATCTAGATAAGGGTCATCGGGAGTATAAATCAATCCATCTGTCCCAGCATCATTATTTAATTTAATCGCCACTGGACGCAAAGAACCACCATTTGGTAAACCATTGCTCTGCCAGTAAAATAAAGCTTGAGGCTTAGGTAAATACTTTCTCACATTTTGAGAAGTTCCACCTTTAATATCAAAGAGTGTGGGATAATCTAATAGGTAAAGTCTACCTTCTTTGAGAGCCGCTTCTAAGTTACTTTCTGTCCCGACAGATTTTTGAAATTGTGCGTTTGTGATACCGAGATTTGCTGGTAAACTATCAATTCTCCGAAGTGCTAAAGGGTTAGCACCTGATAATCTTTGCTCGGCGAAACATGAATCGGTTTTATAATTATTCATCACTGCTGGTTTAGGTAGCAGTGTCAACAGTTCTTCGTATTCTTCTAATTCATCTAAAGGGTCAAGAAAATTTCTAGCTTTGGCAGCTAACATATTTGGTGCTAGATTTGCCATACTAGCGAGGCGTTTAGCTGTATATTCTGCCGAGAATAGTTCTTGATGGGGGACTTTATCAATAACGGGAATAGGAGCTAGATAATTATGATTAAATTTATAATCTTCTCGATTTTTGACTAGCTCATCTTTACGGATATTGGGGTTAGGATCTACCTGGGGTAAGTATGGTTTCATGATAGTTTTTAAGGAAATAATGGAGACAAGGGAGAGAGATGTTATTTTTTGCTGGGCAAAGCCCAGCTAATGAATAATTACGAATTATTATTTAGACTTGGAGAGGTCGAGAAACTCAACCAAATCTGGGAGTTTCTTGTTGGACAACATTAATGATTTCTTGAGTTACTTTGTCATTGCGCCAGTAGCTACCATGTGCGTCGCCACCAGAAAGCAAGGGTAAAAGTGTTTGTGCAAATGGTATTTCTAACCATCCGGCGTTGTGGGTGAGGATATCTTGAATATCTAAGTATTTGGTATCTCCATCCACTAAATCGATCATCAGTTTTTGCAGTGGGTAAGCAATGGGATCACCAGGATGAAGATAATTGCGCCAAGGTAGTTTTTTACCTTGACGTAATTCTTGCAGACACTCTAAAAATTTTTGCAGGTTGGGTGTAATGTCGTGGCTACTGGGTGAATCTTTACTATCTTTACCGGGGTTGATATTGGTCAAGCTAAAGATGGCTACAGGTGAACCGAGGGTGTGAATACTTGCAATGGGAATCCCTTGACGACGATCGCTATTTTTCCCGGCTACACCAAAAATGCTATCGCGGATAGCCATCACATCATCTTTACCGGGTGCTTTATCTTCATCCCAACGGCTGGCAAACAAAAGATCAAACAAAATCACTGTTCCCCAACTGTGGCTGACTATGTGCAGACGATCATCAGGTTGGGCTTGATGTAACCCGTTGGCGATCGCTTGAGTTTTCATGCGGTTGACAACTTTTGCACCAACATGACGGCTAATATAAAGTGCAGCATCGCCAGCAAAGGGAATAATTTGCTTTTCTCGAAATTCTTTAAACCAAACATCTTTCCAATAAGGTGAGACTCGAAGTTGTCCTAGCAGTTTATTTTCTAGTTCTTCGTTGACATCACCCCAGTAAAGAGAGATTTTTCTGAGATTTCGTTGGCGATCGCTTGCACTTTTTCTCAGACGTTCAAACAGTTCATCGGCGTATTTATCGTTGCGGATACTTACACCATGAATAAACAACACATAGTCTGTAGCCATTTCAACACCCCTTTTCTGCAAGTTTTATCGAAACGACGATGCTGCTTAGGTCTATAAGGTTTTTAAGTACTCAATCAGTGCTTTTTTATCATCACTGGGCAAATCAGTACCATAAAGATGTCCCTGATTGGAATTAGCAGCAACGGTCGTATCATATTCAAAACCTACACGTTCAGCTTCTGTTCCTTCGGAAATAAAGCCAACTCTTTGCGAATCGTAAACATCGTAGCCCCGATAAAAGGTTTTGGGACGATCCTCTGGTTTTGCGAACAAATCTTGCAGAGATGGAACAGAACCATTATGTAAATATGGCGCTCTAATCCACAATCCATCGAGAGATACAGCCACATAGCCATCAGTTTTCCGCAGTTGGCTGAAATCCCAAGGATAGCCATCACCAAAGTGATTGTAGGTGTCGGCGGCTTGCTGCGTCCACATATCTAAACGATGGCGGTCTGTTCCTACTTCTTCTACAGGAATGACTGTACCTGTTCTTTCACCACCAAAGGCGTGACAAGATGCACAGTTGTTAGCAAAAATTTGACTTCCTTTATTAGCTAATTTCTCATCCACTGGGAAAGGATATTTAGGTGGCGCAAGTGTAGTGATATAGTCTTCTACTCGTTGCAAATCAGCAACAGGTAAAGAATCTTTCGTTGCACCATCCCCAATTGCGCCTGTTTGCACAGTTTCTTTGAGAGAAGTTTCTAAACCATCCCAATGCAAAGCAAATCCTTTGTGTAGTGCCTGATTCCAAATCGGCATCATATCGGAGTTACCGATAGTGTCATCTTTGGGCAGTTTTAAGGTGTTGAATTTCACTGGGTTAAACGGATCAATTCGACCAGGCCCCCAGTTAGGACGAGAATCCATCCAAGCAAAATCGGCGCTTTGTTGTAGCAGGGCTTTTTTAGTTTGGGGAATAATCAAAAACCGATAAAGTAAGTTTTCGATCCAAGAAAACTCATGATTATATTTGATTTCATCCAAAATATAATCGGCGTTAAATCTGGGGTCGCTGGCGGCTGCACCCAAAAAGCGCACATAAGCTTGGGAATTGAATTTGTTAGAAGGCCCAGCCGGGAAAATATGAGGTTTTTCTAGGGGACTGGTTCTATATGTAGCAGTATGACAAACCGCACAAGTAATTCCCACACGGGGGAATCCAATGGTTTTTTTCGTAAAACCAACTGGGGTTTCTTTGCCTTCTTCCCAAGTAATTCCTAAAGAAGTGTAACCGCCTGGCCCTGGTAATTTATCAGGAAAGATGCGGGGTAAAACTAACCAAATCCAATAAGGTATGCCTTGGGCTGGTTCTGTACCAATGGAACCATATTTAAAATGTTCTGCTGGTGATTTGTAGGTAAGCGGCACATCTCGAAATAAATGATACCAAGCTATGTAACCTACACCCCCGACTAACAACACAAAAACTAAAGCAATGCTGGCGAGAATTCTGCCTAATTTCTCTTTAAATATTTTCATAAAATGACATTGCTCCTTGGTAGAAATTAGGAGAATTGTTTGGCTGGTTCTTTGGCGATCGCTTCAGCATTTTCACTCCGCGTCGCTAGAGTTAAGAAAATTGCTTCTACTACACCAAAAAATAAATCTACAAAGGCAATCGATAAAAAGCCTTTATCTTGCCCAAAAAAGAACACGGCACAAATAAAAAATGTTGAACCAAAGGCTCTAGATGGGAATATTGATATCCAAGCAGTTGCCCGATAGCGATTAGGATCAAGTGCGCCCGGAATGTAAAACGCACTAATGATAAATAACAGCATTCCCGCCGCCCTTACCCAGATAATTGGGTCTGGTTGGTGCATCTTTAAAAACCACAACATTAACTCTGGAAAGAAGCAGGAGGGAATTACAAACAACATATTTACAATAATTCCCAGCCAAGTTACACGGCTAAACCACTTTGCATAAGTATTCATTCTTTGCTCCTAATTTACAGTATAAAAAATCTCCTCCCACCAGCATGATTTTCTGCATAAGCTTTAACTGTTCTGACTTCTGAATTCTTGCTAAGATTACAGTTGCTTCATGTACTCAACCAACGCATCTTTGTCTGCTGGTGAGAGTTCATTTCCATATACATGGCCGCTGTTGCTGTTTCCAGGTTTAGTCGTATCAAATTTAAAATATTGCTTGCCGTTCTCTTCACCAATAGTTGATACAAACCCAACTTTTTCCCGATCAATTACGTCGTATCCCCGATAAAATTCTTTGGGTCGATTCTCTGGTTTTTCTAGCAAATCTCGCAAAGTGGGAACTGAACCATTATGTAAATAAGGGCCGCGTAACCAAATACCATCTAGAGGTGAGTTAGCATAGCCATTTGTTTTACGGAAATTCTTAAACCGCCAAGGATAACCTGCATACAAAGTATTTTGGTTAGATAAAGTTTCGTAGGTAAAGGAATTTAAGCGATGGGGATCTGTACCAATTTCTTGAATGGGTACAACTTTACCTACATATTTTCCGTCAAAGGCATGGCAACTAGCGCAATTATTGGCAAACAGTTGTTTTCCGGTAGCAGCTAAAGTTTGATTAACTTCATAGGGATATTTAGGTTCTGGTAATGTCAATAGCCAATCAGCCACTCGTTGAATTCTATCTAAATCAATTGTCGTGGGTGTAACTCCTGCACCTAAAGCGGCACTTTTGTTACGTTCATCAACAGATTTGTTATTCCCATCCCAGTGTAATTCCATGCCTTTACGTGGTTTTTGATTCCAAATGGAAGGGAAATCGGATGTACCGATTAATTCATCCTCACGCAATTTATCCATTGGGAAATGAAATTGAATTGATTTATAAGGATTGAATGTATCGACTCTACCCGGCCCCCACTCTGGTTGATCATCAATAAATTTCAGGCGGTTTCTTTGATTAATTAGCGCGTCGCGGGTTTGGGGAATAGCAATAAACTGATAAACTAGCTTTTCTATGGGATTTAAACCGCCACTAATTTTTTCAATTTCTGGCAGCATTCGGTTGGTAGTAAAGCGCGAATCGATCGCCACATCTGATAAAAATTTAATATATCCCTGCAAGTTGACGACATTAGCAGGCATAGCTGTGATAATTTTGCGATCGCTATTTGGTGTATCACGTATTGTCCCGGTATGGCACACCGCACAATTCAAGCCAACACGGTTAATAAACACCCGCCGTTGCGAAAACCCAATGGGTAAATCTTTTCCTTTTTCTTGAATAAATCCCAAGGAAGTATAACCTTTAGCGGGTAATTTATCAGGAAATAATTCTGGCAGAACTTTCCATATCCAGTAAGGAACCCCATTGACCGCCTCACTACCAATGGAACCATATTTAAAATGTTCTTGGATATCAGCATAATCAACTGGGGAGTTAGATATAACAGGCCAAATTAAAAATATAACTACTGCTACAACTCCCACAATTGCAGCCACAATCCACTTAAAAACCGCCTTCGTTCCCTTTACGACGGTGGGAACTAGCGTCGGACTTGTTTGAGTCATAACAAAATTACTCTCTGGTTAATAGTCAAGAGTCAATGGTCATTTGTCATTAGTAAATTGATGTTTTATGCAACTTTTTCTTAAACCTAATCCCCAACCCCTTCTCCTACAAGGGAACTATGGTGTACACACAGCTATTCGTGTAGTACATCTGTCCCGCCTCGGAATTCATTCCGAGTCTCATAGCGCAAGTCATCTGAAGATGACTCAACTAAAAATGTATTCCAGTCCACTTAAGTGGACTTTGGCTATGAGCCTGGAACTTTAGTTCAAGGCGGGATGCGGTTTCATACAGCAAATTTTCGACTTGTGTGTCCACCGTAGGGGAGAGCTTTAAAAATAAATTGCACACCTTATTAAATCTGAATGACAAATGACAAATTAAATGTGTAATGCTGGAACTTCTGCGTTATGTTTTGCCGAATCATCACTATGAAAGACTGACATGACTTCTTTGATCATTGCGTCATGGTCATTATCAAAGCGACTGAGTTCATAACAACCCAGGGGATTTTCAATGACATTCAGCAGACATTTATTACAGTAAGTACATGGTCTATCGGGTAAGTCTTTACCTTGTTGCAATTGTTTTGCTAAATCGTTATTGGCAATCAATTGTCGAGCAATTGTCACACCATCACAATAGCCATCTTCAATAGCTTTGCGAATAAATGAACCTTGTTGAAAACCACCAGTACACAAAACCGGAATATTCACGGCTTGTTTAATTGCTTGGGATGAAAGTAAGTTTCTACCTTGGTTTTCTGCCAATAATTTTCTCATGACATCATCGGCGACATCATCACCAGTCAAGGCTGGCGGTGGGAGTTGTTTCTTCACCCGATTCCATAAGAATTTGAAAATTGGGTGTAGCAGTTTGTAACGGAATAAGATGTAGTTGCGAGTTGTATTTTCTCCACTAGAAAGCATTGTGTCATAAGTTTTGGTGATGACATCAAAATTAAAATCACCAATGGGGTTAAGGGGGTGAGGGAATAAGCTTCCTACAGAGACATGAACAGCATCAGCACCAGCTTCTTCAGCCCATTTACAAATCTGTACAGATTCTTCTAAAGTATTGCCGGGTTTTTCACAAGGAATCACAGCATCGTTGTAATCAATGGCACTAATTTTAAATTGCAGATGAAAATCATTACCAACTTCTTGCCGAATCGCCCGAATTACATCTAGTAAAAACCGCGCCCGATTTTCGAGTGAGCCACCATATTCGTCGTTGCGATCGTTAATTCCTGAACTAAGAAATTGGTTAAATAAATAACCGTTAGCACTGTGTAATTCTACTCCATCCAATCCCGCTAAACGCGCCCGTCTTGCTCCATCAGCAAACATTTGGATGGTTTCTTTAATTTCTTTTAAGGTCATTGCTTGGCAGCGCAAGCCGTGAAATGATTCAGTACGACTGGTAGAACTTAATCCTTTTAAATCATCGTTTTCTACACCACCAATGTCTTGCTGTCTTCCTGAATGGCTGAGTTGCAAAATGAATTTACAGTCGTATTCATGGACTTTTTCACCGACTTTGCGCCAAAAAGGAATCCTATCATCGCAGTGAATTGTGGCATAGTTGGGCATAATCCGACCGCGAATTGTTACAGGTACAAATGAAGTAATAATCGCGCCAACTCCACCACGGGCAAATTTTTCTTCCCAGTTAATTCTGGCTTGAGTACCTGAACCATCATAGTTATCCCACCTACCGGATATACTGGAGCGAAAAATCCGGTTTTTGACCGTGAGATTCCGAAATTGCAATGGCTTAAAGATAATATCGTTCTCCATACTCTCCCCCCTGTTTGCAATAGAATCAAGTATTAAAATTATTACTGTGTAACTGAAAAATACCCAGATAACTACCATTGATAGATGTTCTGGGGCTTCGTTTGAAATACTTACAAGTTCAAAATTGAGTTTTTCGGATTTCAGGTCAAAGATTAAGTTTTTGTTACTTAGTCTGCTGACCAAATATTCAACTAAAGGCTTACCCGTTAATGGTTGAGCCATTAAATCAGATTTTTTTATGAATGAGTTAAACTAGCATTCTCAACAAAACAAATCTTAAGAAATCCTGTTTTTGATGCTAAGGTTAACGCAACATTAATACTCGCTCCCAAACATAATTTGTTACAAAATTAACCTAGTTTAAAATCTCGCTTACAAGATAACAAATGATATTGATGATGCCAGGGTAAATTTACAATTTTTTAAGTAAATCAGTTGACAAAATAACGGTTTTCTTAGTGACGTTTGGTTAACTTGTGTAGTAATTTCATATATGACCGTGCCTAAAATTAAGGTGCAATATTCTTTATTTGCCATTAGCCAAAAATCTCTGAAAGATAAATCAGGAAAGCGGCAAATTAATGGTGAAGCTTTGTTATTAAGATGCACCTGATTAGGTTTAGGTGTTACTCATAGAGAGTTGTATGAACAAAATACGCCTACTGTGGAAGGGCTGTTTGGTGGTTGTAGCGGCGATCGCAATTATCATTTGCGGTTGGTACAGCACCCCAACAGCTCTAGCTGATGAGTATGGTGAAACACCTGCTCCCATCTCTCAAAAGTATAATGATGCGGGTTATGCTGATAACTGCGATGGTATCGGATATCTCCCGCCATATACTAAAGAAAATCTCACTGACGCTGAAAAAAGAGGCCGTTGTACTTGGTACTTATGGACTGGTGGTAATGGCGAATACTATCGGGATATCGCCAAGCTCACCCACGGCAATGTTGACTTACTCCAGCTAATTGACTCGAAGTACCATGATGAGCGTTTGAAACGCTTTGGTGCAATCAACGACCCCGGATGTGAAAAAGCCACAGAACCAGATAAATATGGGTTGTTGTTGGATAAGTGTAAAGACCCTCTTTCTACTGGTGTGATTGGGTTACGTAAGTTCCCAAACCCCAAATTTGATCCAGCAAAATGGAATGCTGAGAAATACGTCAAGGATGTATCTATTGAGCCTCCATATCTGATTGGACAGTCTTGTGCTATTTGTCACGTTGCTTTAGACCCACTCAACCCGCCCAAAGACAAAGAACACCCCCAATGGGAAAACCTTGTGCCAGCTTTGGGTAATCAGTACATTAAGGAAGCTGCATTATTTTCGCTCAAACTCAGAGATGATAGTTTCATCAAACAAGTCTTGCTGGCACAACGTCCCGGCACATCTGACACCTCAAGAATTGCGACAGACCATATTAATAATCCTAATGCGATTAACGCCATTTTTAATTTAGGCGATCGCCCCACATATCCCGAAGTGATGAACGATGGTTCCACCAAAAATGTTAATCACATTCTCAAAGATGGTGCAGACTCCACAGGTGTAGCTACAGCTTCTTTGCGTGTGTACGTCAACATTGGGATGTGTGGTGACTATTGGCTAAAACTGCACGAACCAATGTTAGGTCGAACCCCCCAACGTCCTTTTGATATTGAAACCGCCAGAAAGAATTGCGAAGGCTGGAGACAAACAGAAGCACGGATGGCTGATGCAGAAGCATTCCTCAAAACTATCAAACCGATGCACCTCAAAGATGCACCCGGTGGTGACGCTTTCTTAACCAAAGATGACAAGGTTCTCGAACGTGGCAAGATAGTTTTTGCTGATACCTGTGCATCTTGTCACTCTAGTAAAAAGCCACCTGCTGAAATTGCAGCAGACCCCGAACAAGCGAAGAAATGGTACGAAGAATCAGTACTGAGTAGCAATTTCCTCGACCACAACTTTTTATCGGATGACCAACGCTACCCAGTCACACTACTTGGTACTAACATTTCTCGTGCTTTAGGAACCAACGCGACTAAAGGCCATATTTGGGATCAGTTCTCTTCTAAAACTTATAAAGAACTACCTTCTCCTGGTCAAGTAACGCTGCATAATCCCTTCGATCAAGCCAAACCAATTAATTTCCAAATACCAGCAGGTGGCTTAGGATATTACCGCACACCTTCACTAATTAGTATTTGGGCAACTGCACCATTTCTCCATAACAACACTTTAGGTTTGTATAACGAAGATCCTTCTGTGCAAGGTCGGATAACAGCCTATAACGATGCGATGGAAAAACTGCTATGGCCAGAAAAACGGGAAAACATTATCAGCAGAACTAACAGCAAAACTAAATTAGATTTGCCTCCAGGAGATCCCAATCCGAGATTGCGTTTACCTGTACCTAAAGGTACACCTGTCAACTTGTTGGCAAACGTCAATATGAGAGAGGCGATTACTTCTCTGAATCTGGGTAACTTATTCCAAGATTTAAGACCAGGAGGTGGCATCAAAGGTAAACTCGCCCGCGTATTATTGAGAGCGAATAAATCTCCTGACTTCATTGAAGATAGAGGTCATACTTTTGGTTCTGATTTGTCTGATGAAGACAAAAAAGCACTCATCGAGTTTGTGAAAACCTTCTAAACAACTCGTCAGAATGCTGATCATTTAACTATTCGTTCCTAAGTACAACTTAGGAACGATAAATATTTAGAATCAGGACTTACGCACCAAGATGGTATGTGGAGATTGGGTTTAGGGGTGAAAGGGTATGGGGTATAAGGGTTTTGAATAATACACCCCTACACCCTGGTCTAAACCCTTGATATTGCGTCTCACTGCGTATGAAAAATAATAAAAATGGAGAATATAAATGCAGTATTTACCAATTATTTATGTGCGTGGCTATGCAGGAACAGATCAAGATGTTGACCAAACGGTGAATGATCCATTTTACGGATTTAATAGTGGTTCAACTCATATTCGGGTGGGAGAAAAAGGTACGCCGGAAAAGTTCTTTTTTGAAAGTCCTTTGTTGCGTTTGATAACTGACCACGGTTATCGTCCGGTGTTTGATAATAAGCAGTTGAGCAGTAATATCAAAACTATTTGGATTTATCGATTTTATGATATGACTTCACCGAGTTTTGGTGAAGAAAAAACCGTCAGGCTAGAAATGGAGGAAATTGCTGAGGGTTTACGAGATTTAATTAATGTTGTGAAAAAAGAAAGTGGTGCAAACAAAGTTTATTTAATCGCTCATTCAATGGGTGGTTTGGTCTGTCGGAGTTTAATTCAAAAAATTTATCCAGATCATAATGAAAAAGCGGAAGACCATATTGATAAATTGTTTACCTATGGCACACCGCATGGGGGAATTTATTTTCAAGTCGGGGGTGGTTTAATTGAAGGCATCAGAGATACTTTGAGATGGAATAATTCTGATGATTTTGGCCCGCAAAGAATGTATGAATATTTCACACCAAAAGTGAAATTAGCGCCAGATTTACCCCAAAATTTTGATACTCAAAGTCTAGATAATGCTTTTTCACCAGATAGGGTTTTTTGTATTATTGGTACAAATGCGCGTGATTATGAAAATGGTGCTGGTTTGTCACAAAAGGCTGTGGGGCCGCAGAGTGACGGTTTAGTACAAATAGATAAAGCTTATGTCAGAGGGGCGCATCGCGCATATATTCATCGGACTCATGGCGGCCGTTATGGGATGGTTAATTCCGAGGAAGCTTATCAAAATCTCCAAAGATTTTTGTTTGGTGATATCAAGGTAAAGCTATCCTTGAGTAATGTAGAATTAATTGACAGCAAAAATACTTTTTATCAAATGGAAGTCCGGGTGGCTTTGCGTGGTCTTCCTACTCCCATACACGAACAAGCCATTGACCGTTATTGTCCCATCACGGTGGAATTAATGCGGGATAAGCCTGTACCTTTGTTTACGGCTTTCTTAATTCCGCGCTATGCAGTAAACGCCGATAATACCTGTAGATATGCAATTCGGTTAGCGTTGCATTCCTTTACAAAAAAAGAAAGAGACTGGTTGTTTGATAGTCACATTGACCAGTTACCTTTATGGTCTGATTATTTAATTGTGGATGTTACAGCCGAAGATAATATATACAAAGCAAAATATTGTTGGAACTCTGAAAGTTTAGAACCAAATATTGATTTAATTTTAGGTGCTGATATTCTCTTACCGCAACGCGGTCGAGATGTAGTTGGTGCAGAATCAGCTATTAAATTGGAAATTTCGCAATGGCAATAATTTTATTCCTGAAGCACCAAGACTGTCTGTTAAGAATGGGTGTAAGGTTTTAGGGGTGTAAGATTTGATAACACTTACAACATTACTGTTTACTAGATTTTAACTAAGGTAAAGTTATGCAAAGCGATCGCAGAAAAACTGCCCTAATTACTGGTGCATCTGGTGGGATTGGTTATGAATTTGTGAAGTTATTTGCTCAAGATAAATACAATTTGGTATTAGTTGCCAGAAGTGAGCAGAAACTCCATCAAATTGCTGCTGAATTAAGAACTAACTTTAGGATTGAGGTCAAAGTTATTGCTAAAGATTTGGCGAATCCTGCTGCGCCAGAAGAAATTTTTGCTGAGTTACAACAAGCATCAATTAAGGTTGATATTCTGATTAACAATGCGGGATTTGCGAGCTATGGTTTGTTTAACGAAACAGATTTAACTGCGGAATTACAAATGCTGCAAGTTAATGTAATGTGTCTGACTCATTTAACCAAGCTGTTCCTGAAAGATATGGTGAAGCAAGGTTATGGCAGAATTTTGAACTTGGCTTCAACTGCGGCTTTTCAACCAGGCCCGTTAATGGCAGTTTATTATGCCAGTAAGGCTTATGTACTATCATTTTCAGAAGCGATCGCTAATGAATTAGAAGGTACAGGTGTCTCTGTAACAGCACTTTGTCCAGGGCCGACAGAATCAAATTTCCAAAAACGCGCCGCAATGGAAGACTCAAAACTTGTCAGTGGTCAAAAAATTATGGATGCGGAAACTGTGGCTAAAATTGGCTATGATGCCTTGTTTGAGAATAAAACCGTAGTTGTTCCTGGTTTGAAAAATAAACTACTTTCTGAAAGTGTGAGATTTACACCCAGAAAACTTGTGACCAAAATCGTCAGAAGTATGCAAGAAAGTAAATAAGACAAGGGGGATAAGGGGGACAAGGGAGATAAGAGAGCAGTATTTCTACCTTGTCTCCCCCCTCTTCCCCCTCTACCTTGTCTCCCCCCTCTTCCCTCTCTCAGCACTCAGCACTTTTCTCGCATCAGGATTTACACTAATACACAATTTACTCAGTACGGTGTTAGGCTGAAGTCCTTAAATACCAACTGTGTAAATTCTGATGCCATGTCTAAATTAGTATCAGCTTTATTAATTACCGCAACTTTCCTATTAACCGCCAGCCATGACTCAAAAATTTCATTGGCTGGAACTTGTGCTTCTAACTGTGGTAAGGCTCCACTTCAATTTACACCAGGACAACGTGTCCGCGTGCAAGTAGTTAACAGAACTCCGCGTGTGCTGAAACTGCAAAAACCTTCCATTACTGACCCAATTTCCCTCAATCCCGGACAGATTTTATATTTAGATCAGCTAGAAGGCACAGAACCAAACACATCTTTAATATTTTGGGATGAAACGGGTAGGTCAATAGAAGCTAATCTTTCTCGACCGAGTGTAGCTACCTTGCGTGTAGAATTGCGTCCGACTTGGCGCGTTCCTGGCGATCGCTCGGTGTACATTCAAGATGATGGTAGGATAAACGTGCTTTGAAGAAGGGAGGAGGGTGATTAGAGTTAGGTTTGAATCCCCTTCTTTCAATTAGAATTTTCCCATTCAGCAGACAGGCGACGAAAATTAAATACCTCGGCGCTGGGATGACAGCTAACACAGCTACTGAGTTGTAAGGGACGGGGTAAATCAACTTTAGGATGCAAAGCCTTAAACAAACGCGATTTATTCAAGCGATAGGGTGTTTCTTCGTCATTTCGTTGACTGCGAGAGAAATTAGCCAGATATCGCCACACCAAAATTCGGGGCGGATCAACTAATGGCTGGAGTTGTACACCATAATGTTGGGAGTCTTCTAAAAGATTTTTCCAAGTTTGGGTAGGTAACACTTCTGGAGGGATGGCTATATGACATTTACCACAATTTTCGATGTATAGTTCTTGTCCTAGCCCGTATGCAGCCGGAACTACATCAACTGTGCCGATTTCTGAAGTAGGAGTCGCACTGTAAACACTGTTTGCTGACGCAAATAGCCAACCCATCACCAGACTCCAAGCTACAATGAGCAAAAATAAACCAAAAGGGCGGCGTTTTTTGCGTTGACGAGATTGGCGTTTGACAAGATTTAACATTCCTCACATCCCCAGAGACTTGTAGCTAATCATTGTGACTTATCCGGCGTTGCTGATGTTGCGTTGGGTATTTGATTTGTTTAACTTCCCTTTTGCTTTCTTCAAAGTTAATCGCATTAATCCAAAAACCCCAGCAATTAACCGGAGTATACTAGAAAAGTATGAAATATTTATCTATCTTTCATACTTCATAATTCATACTTCAACTTTAATTACTGCCTGTGGAACTATCGTGTAAATCAGAATACGCAATTCTTGCCCTCATCGAAATGGCAACTCATTACGAAAACGGTGAACCGATGCAAATTCGGCAAATCGCTGCTCAACAAAGCATACCCGATCGCTATTTAGAACAACTTCTGGCAACCTTAAGACGTGGAGGTATTATCAAGAGTCAACGCGGCTCTAAAGGTGGCTATCTATTGTCGAAAGAACCTTGGAAAATTACGATATATGAAGTTTTAGAATGCTTAGAAGGTTTAGATGTACGTGTGAGCGAAGAAACATCGACTATCAAAAGTTTAGATAGTGCCGTTATCGATGAAGTCTGGCAAGAAGCCTGTCTAGCTGCAAATGCTGTTTTACAAAACTATACACTCCAGGATCTTTGTGAAAAAAGAGATGCCCGTAAACAGCTAGACATCATGTATTACATTTAGTTATTAGTCAATGCTCAATGGTCAATAGTCAATGGTCAATAGTTTTTACTCTTGACTGTGGACTATTGACTCTTGACTAATTACAAAGGAATATTATGCGAGTTGCCCGTAACATTACAGAAATTATTGGTCGTACGCCCTTAGTCCAGTTAAATCGTGTTCCCCAAGCCGAGGGATGTGTAGCACAAATATTAGTCAAGCTAGAAAGTTTGAACCCGTCAGCATCGGTAAAAGACCGCATTGGGATTAGCATGATTAATGCAGCCGAAGCCGAGGGATTGATTTCTCCTGGAAAGACTGTATTAGTCGAACCAACTTCCGGGAATACCGGCATCGCCCTAGCAATGGTAGCAGCCGCTAAGGGTTATCGCTTAATTTTGACAATGCCAGATACCATGAGTGGCGAACGACGGGCGATGTTACGCGCTTATGGGGCAGAATTAGAATTGACTCCGGGGCTGGAAGGTATGGGTGGTGCAATTCGCCGCGCCCAGGAGATAGCTAATACTACGCCACACGCATATATGTTGCAGCAATTTCGCAACCCGGCGAATGCCAAAATTCATCGAGAAACAACCGCCGAAGAAATTTGGGAAGATACCGAGGGTCAGGTAGATATGATTGTTGCTGGAGTGGGTACAGGTGGTACGATTACTGGTGTAGCAGAAGTTCTAAAAGCACGAAAACCAAGTTTTCAGGCGATCGCAGTTGAACCAGCCAATAGCCCAGTCTTATCAGGCGGACAACCAGGGGCGCACAAAATCCAAGGGATTGGTGCGGGGTTTGTACCGCAAGTTTTAAAGATGAAGTTTATTGATGAAGTAATTACTGTGACTGATGAAGAAGCGATCGCATACAGTCGAAGGTTAGCTAGAGAAGAAGGTTTATTATCGGGAATTTCTAGCGGTGCGGCTTTATGTGCTGCAATTAAAGTTGCCCAACGCCCAGAAAAAGCCGGACGCTTAATTGTGATGATTCAACCCAGTTTTGGCGAAAGGTATTTAAGTACACCGTTGTTCCAAGACCTGGAAGCAAAAATAACTACCAGCGTCAGCTAAAAATTACTTAGACTAATGGTGAATTCCAAACAAACTGAGAACCACTACGAAACTCTCAAAATTAATCCTAATGCCAGCCAAGCGGAGATAAAACAAGCTTATCGCCGCTTGGTAAAATTATTTCATCCTGATAGCAATCAAAAAACAGCCGATAAAGATGAAATTATCCGCATCAACGCTGCTTATGAAGTCTTAGGTGATAGCCAAAGTCGCCTTGACTATGACCAAAAATTGCAAGATGAATCTCAAAATCGCCAACAACGGGCAGCATCAGCGCA
Source organism: Anabaena sp. FACHB-83 (assembly GCF_014697485.1). NCBI lineage: Bacteria > Bacillati > Cyanobacteriota > Cyanophyceae > Nostocales > Nostocaceae > Anabaena > Anabaena sp. FACHB-83. The sequence goes on from NZ_JACJRY010000013.1 coordinate 140,405, forward strand.
AAAACATTACCAAGCCAATCGAAAATCAGGTAAAAATGTTGATGAACAAATTGAAGAATGGCTACGTTTAATTTATCAACCAGTTAACAGCGTTCTTGGTGAAATACTGGATTCCCTAGAAGAGCAAATTGAGCAATTAGCCGCCGATCCTTTTGATGATCAATTATTAGAATCATTTCAAGAATATTTAGATATTTGTCGAGACGAGATTAAACAAGCTCAATTTATTTTTCGTTCACTGCCTAATCCCCCTAGTTTAGCGAGAACGGCGGCACATCTCTACTACAGCATTAATCAAGTAGCCGATGGTATAGAAGAATTTGCATACTTTCCACTTAGCTATGACGATCGCTATCTGCACACAGGTCAAGAAATGTTTCGCATAGCGACCAGATTATACTACGAAGCCCAAGATTCAGTGCATAAATAAACTTAAATTGATAGCTAAAGGAGAACAGGATGAATAATGCGATCGCTACTAATACAACTTTAGCTGAAACATTACCACCCCAAAATATAACTATACTGCACGGCATTCAATGGGACACCTATCAAAAACAGTAATTACTACTGTATTCAAAATGATGGAATCTTTACCGATTGAGATACAAGACCGCATTGCAGAACATCTGCGAGAGTACATTGATGAATTGCAAGATGAAATTAGATGGAATATTGCTTTTAAAGGAACTCAATCAAAATTGATTGCTGCGGCTAAACAAGCTAAACAAGAAATTGCTGAGGGAAAAGCAACTTTAATGGATTATGACCAGTTATGATGTCAGTGGTATGGAGAGATACCCGCACTAGCAAGATATTATTCCTCTCACCACAGACAAAGAAATTAGTTTATGCTGGAAAAAGTGAAAGATTAAGAAAATTTAAATTTTTCTCCCAGTGTACTCATGCAATGTATCGTAAATCGCCGCGCTCAATTTTCGGCTAGTCATCGCTATTGGCTACCCGAACTGAGTGATGCTGAGAATTTTGAGAAATTTGGTGCTGGCTCAAAATTTCCTGGACATGGACACAACTATGTCTTATTTATTTCCCTGGCTGGGGAATTAGATAAGTATGGCATGGTGCTGAATTTGTCTGATGTCAAACAAGTCATTAAACGCGAAGTTACCAGCCAACTGGATTTTTCTTATCTCAATGATGTCTGGGCAGAATTTCAAGAAACTCTCCCCACCACTGAAAATATTGCACGGGTTATCTGGCGGCGGTTAGCACCCCACTTGCCTGTAGTCCGCGTACAGTTATTTGAACATCCTGAACTTTGGGCAGATTATATGGGAAACTCAATGGAAGCTTACCTCAGTATCAGTACTCACTTCAGTGCCGCACACCGTTTGGCACATCCTGATCTCAGCTTAGAAGATAATACTGAGATTTATGGTAAATGCGCTCGGACAAATGGCCACGGACACAACTATCATTTAGAAGTGACGGTGAAAGGCGAAATTGATCAGCGCACTGGAATGATTGTTGATTTGGGTGCATTGCAGAAAGCGATCGCAGATTATGTGGTAGAACCATTTGATCACACCTTTTTGAACAAAGATGTACCTTATTTTGCTGAGGTTGTGCCGACTGCGGAAAATATCGCTCTATATATTAGTAGTTTACTGCGATCGCCCATCCAAGAACTAGGAGCCAAGCTTTACAAAGTCAAACTCATCGAAAGCCCCAATAACTCCTGCGAAATCTACTGCACAGATACAGAATCAGATACTGTCGGTGCAGTAGATAGCCAACCTGTTTTAGCTAGGTTGTAGTTGTTCTAGAGGCGCGAATTTCCGCGTCTCTAATTTTTCATCACCAGAAATCCCAGCAAAAAATGACTATCCAAGAAAAGTCACACGGAGATGATAAAATTACTCCTTAGCTATTTAGTTAAGAATGAGTAATAATCAAATGCCCTCGATGCTTCATCCCTTGCAAATTGGTAAACATATCGCCCGTTATCCCATTATGCAAGCGGCAATGGCAGTGAGGGTTGCTGGCGCACAATTGGCTGGCGCAGTTGCGAATGCTGGGGGCGTGGGGATGATTGCTTCCCTGGGGCTGGGCTTAGATTCTCCCTACTTTAATCAACGCAAACCAAGTAGTTTTTTTAGTGCCAATCGACTCGCACTTATTGATGAATTGTCTAAAGCCAGATGTATCAGCCCTGATGGGGTGATAGGCGTGAATATTCTTGTCGGTACGAAAGATTACGCCGAATTAGCCACAACCGCCGCAGCCGAGGGTGCAAATTTAATTGTGACTGGGGCAGGAATGCCTTTAACTTTACCAGAATACACGGCTGATTTTCCTGATGTTGCCTTAGTACCGACGATCGCTAATTTTGATACAGCCCAGTTTCTTTGTCAAACTTGGAAAAATCGATATAATCGCCTACCCGATGCCTTAATTGTGGAAAACTGCCAGAAGGTCGGCGGACATTTTACCCAATGCGAACAGATAAATGTGCCGGGGTTTTCTGTTGGCTGGGTGGTTTCGCAAATTCGGGATTATTTAGCCGAGACGACGGGTGTGAGGATACCTTTGATTGTGACAGGTGGGATTAGCGATCGCCACGATATTGATCAAATGTTAGCAATTGGCGCTGATGGCGTGCAGATGGGTACTCGCTTTATCACCACAATTGAATGTGATGCCAATCAGCGTTATAAAGAACGTCATTTACAAGCGAATTTAGCAGATATTGTTACTGTACCCAGTCCTGTCGGCAAACCGAGTCGGGCTTTACGCAATGCCTTCGCCGAGGAAATAATAGTAGATTCATCACAGAAAAGGTCTTGTATTGCCAACTGTTTAGAAACTTGTCTGTTTCGAGACAAAGGCAAAACCTACTGCTTACTCAATGCCCTAGCGCAAGCTGCCCGTGGTGATGTGGAACATGGTTTAATTTTTTCTGGTGCTAATGTTAGCCATCCAGGGCGTATGATGTCTGTTGCAGAATTGATGGCAGATTTGACGGCTTAACACCAAAAGTATGGGTAACTTATTGCTAAATCTGCGTTGTGGCTAATGCTACGCTTTAATTAACTTGAGTTCGACAAACATCACCAAAAAGACGAAAAATGATTCATCGAACTCATATTTAATTACAATTAAGTTTTAAAGTAATTGCTGAAACTGGAAATTTTTAACATTAATTTATGAACATAAATGACATTCTCAAATCCTATGTTGCTGGTAAAAGAAACTTCCAAAAACTGAATTTGCAAGAAGCAGAATTAACTAATGCCAACCTTACAGGTGTAGACTTTAGCTATGCTGATTTGCGCCAAACCAGACTGGGTAAAACTAATCTGAGCCAAGCTTGTTTACGAGAAGCAGATTTAAGTGAATCTATTCTTTGGGGTATAGATTTAAGTGACGCAGATTTATATCGTGCTGTTTTGCGAGAAGCTGATTTAACGGGTGCAAAATTAGTTAATACTCGGTTAGAAGAAACTAACTTAATTAAGTCAAGTTTGTGTGGGGCTAATTTGCATAAAGCAAACTTATCGCGTTCGCTGCTATTTCAAGTTGATTTGCGTCCTAGTTCTAACCAGCGCACAGATTTAGGATATGCACTGTTGACTGGAGCAGATTTGAGTTACGCTGACCTGAGAGCGGCTTCTTTACATCACGCTAACTTAGATCAAGCCAAGTTGTGTAGAGCTAATCTGAGTAAAACAATACAGTGGGGTAACTTAGCGGCCGATTTAAGTGGGGCTAGTTTACAAGGTGCAGACTTGAGTTATGCCAATTTAGAAAGTGCAGTTCTGCGAAAAGCCAACCTCCAAGGTGCAGATTTAACGGGGGCTATTCTCACCAATGCTGATTTTCAAGGAGCAATTATGCCTGATGGTAGGATTCATGATTGAATAGGAGCGATCGGGTAGTAGTCCATAGTTAAGAAGTGTTGTTAAGACCACAAAAGAGCTTGAGATTCTGCAAAAACATACATTTACGGGTAAAGAAAAGTTTGGCGTATGTAATTGCCATCATGAATATAATTTTGCATGGCATTGATGCGCCAGCCGTCATAAACGCAGTACAAACCATCAGGTTCAGTGCCGCCGAAACCTCTAGGTTGAGCGAAGCCGAAACCCAATTAACCATCAAATACATAAGATTTGACTTATGCTGATTCAGAAAATTGTCCAAGAACTGCAAAACATCCCCGAAGATAAACTCGCAGAAATTTATGATCTGATTCACTACTTTCGCTTAGGTTTAAATCGGGAAACTGCCCAACCTCTGACGGTAAGCGAACTTGAACCGCGTACCCCAGGATTACTAACAGGAAAACTCAGCGATGCTTTTTTTGAACCCTTACCGGAAGAAGAACTTCAGCAATGGGAAGAAACTACCTAATTGACACACATATCCTATTATGGTGGCTCTTTGATGACCCAAAACTCGATACTGAATGCCGAGACATCATTCGCAACCCCGATCATCGCATTTTCGTGAGTAGTGTTTCTGCTTGGGAAATTGCCACTAAATACCGCATTGGGAAACTACCTGAAGCAAAACAACTCGTTGAGCAATATTCACAGATATTAAATCGGGCAAGATTTATCGAATTTGGAATCACCTCAGCCCATGCACTCAGAGCCGGAAGTCTACCAATTGCCCATCGAGATCCCTTTGATCGTATGAGCATGGCTCAAGCGGAACTCGAAAGTTTGCCCGTCATCACTTACGATACAGCATTTCAAACGGGACTGATTCAGGTAATTCCCGACCACAAGTAAAGACTATGAATGAAGCCGAAACCTCTAGGTTGAGCCCAAAGTTTACTCAGTTCATAGTCATGGGAATACTGCTTGGGTAATATAGAATGTCTTGAAGCAAGACTAACGCACGGTTTCTCGCAAAGCCTCAGCATCAATGGGCTGGATGAGATAAAGCAAGAGTAAGTTCCAAACAATAGCCGTGATTAAAGGTAGTTTACGTATCAGCTTGATAAATTTAGGCTGAGAACTACGTTCAATTTCGGCAATTTGTAAGTTATGAGCCGCGCAGCGTTGTAAGCGCGGGAAAAATTGGGGATGTTCGGTATTTAACATTACAGGAAAAGCTCGTCCGGCGGTTTCATTGGTGTTGTAAACTACTTGACGGTCAAATTCTGTTGCATCTAGTCCTAAAGTTTTGTAAAAACCAGTCCGTTCATGAACTGTCATTGTGTGGGTAGCAAATACCGACAGCAAGAAAAAGCGACTCCACAGTTTAGCTTTCCAGTTGTTCCAGAGTTGCGGTTGAGAACGTAACAGCGCCTTAAATATGTCTCCGTGGCGGTTTTCGTCCTGACACCAGCTTTCAAAGTAGCGGAAGATGGGGTAAAACTGGTTTTCCGGGTGCTGTTGTAGATGTCTGTAAATAATGATGTAACGCCAATAGCCGATTTTTTCTGAGAGGTAGACGGTGTAGAGTACCCATTCTATCGGGAAAAACGTATAGGTGCGGGTTTTCGTCACCATTGCTAAATCTAGGGAGAGTTTAAAATCCCCCATTGCTTTGTTGAGAAAGCCGGCGTGGCGGGCTTCATCTCGCGCCATGAGTTGAAACATCTCTGCTAGTAAGGGACTGCGATGTTTCAGCTTGCGCGACAACTCCTTGAACAGCAAAAAGCCAGAAAATTCAGAAATGCAAGAGCGTTCTAAATAATCAATAAACGCTTGTCTCGCTTCACCTTCTATGTGTTCCCAAGACTGTTCAAATGCTTCATCCCGAACAAAGTGGTGGCGGTTATAGTCGGCTCGCATCTCGGCTAACATCGCTTGTAATTCTGTATCTTGAGTAGACAAATCTAAGTTGGCTGCTTTTTCAAAATCTGTTGTATAAAAGCGGGGAGTGAGTACAGTTTCTTGGCTGGGGGTTTTAATTCCTGGCTTGGGTAGAGTATTAACCATAAGTAATGCGGTAATCAAGTAAATAATTTCATAACTATCAAGTTATGATAAGTGGGATTCTTTGGCTAGACCTCTTTACAATCCTTCAGTAAAGTCGGAAATAACCAGACGCTAGATACTGTAGTTGACTAGAGAAAAGTCTTTGAGGGCAGGGGTTGGGATGGTTTATTAAGTTTTGAAACTTATCGGTTGCAAATTCAATTCATAACTATAGAGTTATTAAGTGGTGATAATTTCACCGACCTGAAATTATAGAGGTTTTACCATGCGCCGTCATTTCGATAAGTCTCTGCAAGAATATCCACATCACACAACCTTCCTCCCATCACCGAATCACAGCATACCCAAGGATTCACGGCAGCGAGTGTTACAATTCATGCAAAACATCCAGGATGAGATTTGCACAGGGTTAGAGCAAATTGACGGAGAAGCAAGTTTTCAAGAAGATTATTGGGAGCGAGAAGAAGGTGGGGAAGGACGTACCCGCGTGATTAGAGAAGGGCGGGTGTTTGAACAGGGGGGTGTGAATTTTTCCGCAGTCTGGGGAAAAAGCTTACCAGCTTCAATTTTGACTCAACGTCCAGAAGCAGCAGGACATGAGTTTTTTGTCACAGGAACGTCAATGGTGTTGCATCCTCGCAATCCCTTTGTGCCAACAGTACATCTTAACTATCGCTACTTTGAAGCTGGGCCGATTTGGTGGTTTGGTGGCGGTGCAGATTTAACGCCATATTATGCCTTTACTGAAGATGCGGTTCACTTTCATCAGACGTTGAAAAATGCCTGTGATTCTCACCATCCAGAGTATTACCCAACTTTTAAGCGGTGGTGCGATGAATACTTTTATTTGCATCATCGTCAAGAACAGCGCGGTATTGGCGGGATTTTCTTTGATTATCAAGATGCAAGCGGGAAGCTTTACGTCGGTTCCCAAACAGATACTCCAGCCGCCATTTATAGCGAGAAAGTGGGAAATGTCGATCGCAATTGGGAAGATATCTTTGCGTTTGTTAAGTCTTGCGGTAAAGCTTTTTTACCTGCTTACTTGCCCATTGTAGAACGGCGACAAGAAATAGAGTATGGCGATCGCCAGCGTCATTTTCAACTGTACCGTCGGGGTCGTTACGTCGAGTTTAATTTAGTTTACGACCGAGGCACAGTATTTGGCTTACAAACCAAGGGCAGAACCGAATCTATCCTGATGTCATTACCACCTTTAGCACGCTGGGAATATTGCTATCAAGCAGAAGCCGGAACCCCAGAAGCAGAACTGACAGAAGTTTTTCTTCAGCCTAGAGATTGGGTGTAAGAAAGGCAAAAGGCAAAAGTAAAAAGTAAAACTTTTACTTTTTGAATTTTGAATTGGGATGAGGAGTGTTTGTGAAATTTAATTCCATGAGAACTTGGTCAGATAATCCCCAATCATTACGTCTTGATTGGCTAACTGTCGCATTTTTTGCGATAATTCATGCTCTGGCATTGTTAGCACCGTGGTTTTTTTCTTGGTCAGCGTTGGGTGTAATGGTGTTGCTGCATTGGCTATTTGGCAGTATTGGAGTTTGCTTGGGCTATCACAGAATGTTGAGCCATCGTAGCTTGCGTGTGCCTAAGTGGTTGGAATATGCGATCGCAATTTTGGGGGCGCTATCTTTGCAAGGCGGGCCAATATTTTGGGTAGCCGGACATCGTTTACACCATGCTCACACAGAAGATGAATACAAAGATCCCTACTCAGCCCGCAGAGGTTTTTGGTGGAGTCATATTTTATGGATTTTCTACCCCAACAAAGAGTTTTTTGATTATGACTGTTACCGAAGATATGCACCGGATTTAGCGCGAGATGGTTTTTACCGTTGGCTAAATCGCTACTTTTTAATATTACAAATTCCTGTCGCCTTGCTGTTATATGCCTTCGGTGGTTGGTCATTTGTCATCTATGGTGTGTTTTTGAGATGTGTAATTTTGTGGCATACAACTTGGTTTATCAACTCAGTCACGCATTTATGGGGATATCGCACATTTGAGTGTAATGATAATTCGCGTAATCTCTGGTGGGCGGCGATTCTCACCTATGGCGAAGGATGGCACAACAATCACCATGCTTATCCTCATGTAGCGAGGTGTGGTTGGCGCTGGTGGGAAATTGATATGACTTGGTGGACAATTAAATTGTTGAAAAACCTGCGTTTGGCACAAGATGTCAACTTACCACCGAAGTAGATTCTATTCTTGCACCAAGCCCCGACAAATGGAATTCGCACGCCAGTAGTATGAAACCTTATCCCGCCTGGAACTAAAGTTCCATGCTCATAGCCAAAGTCCACTCAAGTGGACTAATGAATTTTTAGTTGAGTCCTCTTCAGAGGACTTGTGCTGTGAGACTCGGAATTAATTCCGAGGCGGGATAGATGCACTCAACTCAGATTTGTGTATACACCACAGCCTTTTCAAGAGCAGGGTTAGGGTGGTGTAAAAAATATTTGATACATCAGTTATGACGTTTAAAACATCTTCTTATAAATACAACTGTAGGGGTGAACAGCCGTTCACCCCTACAATTTTTTTTCTTGATTTTCAAGATAGTTACTACGCCAAAATTGGTTTTGAGTCTTAACTGAACCTTATAAAGCCAAAATGGGTAACATTCTCAAAAACTGAGTATCCTTTTTTCTCACTCAGCACTTAAAACTCAGCACTTGCTCAAGAAGATAGATATTGCCCCATTTCTGGTTGTTGACGACGCAGAACATTCATGGCTTGCTGCTGAATTTGACGAACACGTTCGCGGCTGACATTGAGCTTTTCGCCAATTTGTGCCAAACTCCGTTCTTGGTTATCTAGCAGTCCAAAACGCAAAATTAATACTTCACGTTGTACAGGTTTCAGTGATGATAACCAGTTATCCAAGTCTTGACGCAGCATTTCTTGGGTAATTTGGTCGTTGGGAGAGATACCATTATCACTTAAAAGTTCACTGAGTTCTGTGTCTTGGTTATCACCAACTTTTAAATCTAAAGAAATTGTCGAACTAGCAGCACTGAGATATTCTCGAATTTGGCTGGGTTCGATGTCCAATTTTTGACCAATTTCTGCCACGGAAGGACGACGACCGAGAGTTTGAAACAGTTCTCGCTGGACTTTTTTGATTTGATTGAGTTTTTCGTTAACGTGAATTGGTAGCCTAACAGTACGGGATTTTTCTGCGATCGCTCTGGTGATAGCTTGGCTAATCCACCAGTAAGCGTAGGTTGACAATTTATAACCACGATTGGGGTCGAATTTTTCTATCCCTCGTTGCAAACCAATTGCACCTTCTTGAATTAAATCCAATAACTCTAGGTTGCGACGCTGATATTTTTTGGCGATGGAAACCACCAGTCGGAGGTTTGCTGTCACCATTTTTTGCTTTGCGCGTTGACCAATATGGCGGATTTGAGTGATTTCAGATTCGCTTTTGTTGACAAAATTAGCTAATTCTGCTAACGTAGGTTCCCTATCTAATTGTTCACTCAGCTTTTGTTTCTGCTCCTCAATGGCAATCATTTGCTGTACTTGCCTGCCATAAGTGATTTCTTGGTCTGAGGTGAGTAGAGGAAACTGGCCAATCTCTCGTAAATAAATGCGTACCATGTCAGGACTTAGGCTGGACATACAACTTTCAAACTGTGCTTATTTGATAATTTCAGACGAATCTAAAAGTATAAATCAAATAGACTCAGAAAAAATGCCAATTCGCACAAGCCATTTTGTGCTGCGATCGCGCCTGTAGTAGTTCATCAACCGAATATTGCGTGTAGATCCAGCAGGGGTGCAGGGGGAATTGGGGAAAGCAAAATTCTCTGGGCAGGCTACTAGATGAGGGGTTTTAACGATAGACTGGGGAAAATTCTGGAGAAAACCTTCATGGCAAAGTCAAACGGGGCTAAAGGCGAAACCACAACTCAAGATGTAGTTACCAATACCGAGGATACAGACACGGTACAAGATGCACCCGCACCAGCCGAAAGTAGCCAAGATATTGATGAAATTCTCAACTCGCTGAAAGCTTTACTTAGCAGTGTGGAAAAACTGCAAAAGGTACGTCAAGAAGTTGGCGACATCAAGCCTTTAGTCCAACGAATGCTAGATGGTGAATTATTGGCTGGTGAAGAACTAGAATTACTCAAAACAGGGGTAAGTGGTTTAGTACGTTTAGTCCGGGCTTATGGTGATCATCAAACTGCACTAGCAAAGGCCCAACCCGCAAGAAACCTGTTAGACGAAATCCTGAAATAAGGCTAGAGGCTAGAGGCTGGAAAAATGTACTTTATCCAGATGAAATATGCTGTTACGCAAAATTAAATTCATGGAGAGAGGTGACAGGAAAAGAATGTGTGTAATTAATTTAGTTTAATTACTTAGCTAAAGTTTTTTGCGATCGCCATTATGACTAGTCCACCAGAAACAGCTCGTCTGGAAAATGCCATTAATGCTGCTTGTACAGTCGCCAAACAACAAGGGCTGAAATTTGCTGAAGCTGTGGTGCTGCAAGACAGAAGTAATTTAGTCATTCATTTACGCCCTGCGCCTGTAGTTGCACGCATCGCCACTACAACAGGTACAGTGCGGTTTGGTGATACGTGGTTTGCTAAAGAAATTGCCGTAGCCAGCTATTTAGCCGCCGCAGGCGCACCTGTGGTTAGTCCCAGCAACCTCATTCACCCAGGGACTCATCAGCACAATGGGTTAGTTCTGAGTTTTTGGGAATTTGTCGAAGAAATAGATAAATTACCAGATGCGACTGTTGTGGGAAAAACTTTGCGAGAATGCCATGAAGCTTTAGTCAACTTTGCAGGTGATTTGACAGTTTTAGATCCGTTAACTGAGAGTGAAAATCTGCTGTCTAATCTCATATCTCAAAACGCATTCAGCCTCAAAGATAGCGAAATGTTGCAAGCGGTTAATTATCACCTCAAAAGTCAATTTCAGCAGCTTCAGTTACCAATGCAACCTCTTCATGGCGACTCCAATTTTTCTAATGTCCTGAACACAACAGGCGGCGTATTGTGGACAGATTGGGAAGATACTTTTATTGGGCATATTGCTTGGGATATTGCTTGTTTAATTGCTTCTAGCTATGTTTTCGACACTGAGATAGAACGTGCAACGGCAGCTTTAAATGGTTATGGACTAGCCATAGATCAAGAAATATTAGATTTGTTTATCGAAGCGCGGACTTTTCAAGGTGTGTTGTGGAATTTTATTATCGGACAACAACATCCAGAGAGTCTACAACGGTTAGAAGTTCGGTTACGTTGGTTGCGCGATCGCTTCTCTACCATTGCTTAATTTATACCAGGACTTACGCATCAAAATTTTCTGTGGGGATTGGGTGTGAGGGTGAAAGGGTATGGGGTTAAAGGGTTTTGAATACTTACACCCTCATACCCCTGCACCCTGTTCTAAAACCTTATTTTTTCGTTTTTTTGCGTAAGTCCTATATACAGTTTTTTCGGAATATTTTGCTATTGATTGCAAAATATAGCATTCCTAAATCATTCGTGAACCAAAAGATCCCTGACTTCTTCAAGAAGTCGGGGATCTGAGCATTTCGATTTTCACAAATCAAATACGATAGCCTCTAACCCCTAACCTCTAGCTTCTACTGAATCACTCTACCGCAAGGATAAGTTGCAACACCTTGGGCTGCATCTCCAACCACAGCCGCAGGTACTTTGTCAGATGGTTGGTTTTTAGCTGCGAGGTAATCTTTTTGCAGTGTGGCTAACATTGTTTCCCGTTGATCGTACAACCGTTTTAACGGCCGAGGTGAACATTGACTTAATGTATATGCTGTCACTAACGGTAAAGCAATCGTGCTATCGGTATAACAAACAATTGTGCTGGGTAACTCTTCTGGGTCAATTTTACCCCAGCTAACCGCCTCCGATGGAGTCGCCCCAGATAAACCACCAGTATCAGGACGCGCATCAGTAAACTGGACAAAGAAATCATGTCCGCGTTCTTCTAACCCTAGTACTTCATGAATTTGCGGTTGAGTTTGCAGTAAGAAGTTTTTGGGACTACCACCACCCAGAATCACCGCCGCACTTTTACCATCTGTTTCTCTCGCATTGTAGGCGATCGCAGCTGTCTCATTCACATCAATGGCGGGATCTAAAATTAATTGCGAACCTTCTAACGCCAAAGCTGCTACGTTCATCCCAATGGAACTATCTCCAGGGGAAGAAGTGTAAATTGGTACGCCACACTCGTAAGCCGTCGCCAGCAAACAAGAATGCTGTACACCCAATTGCTTTTCCACTTCCCGGACATACTTACCTAAAAGATAATGAAACTCTGCTGTTCCCATCCGCTTTTGGAAAGGTTCGGCTTGCAAAATCTTGCGAATAAAAGCATCAGTTTCTAACAATACATCGTAGCCAAATACAATGTCATAAATGCGGATTGTACCTTCTTCCCGCAGTTTGACATCATCCACAAATGGATTACCTGCAAATAGCTCAAAACCTAAGCCATAGTGCATATCATGGTATAAATTCGCCCCAGTGCTAATCATCCAGTCAATGAAACCGTTACGAATTAGGGGTGATAATGCAGAAACCCCAAATCCGGCTGGTGTCATCGCACCAGAAAGACTGACTCCCACCGTCACCCCATCTTGAAATACATCTTTACTCAGCAGTTGACAAACCTCCCGCAAACGTGCTGAGTTATATGCTGTGAAGTAATTATTGATTAAATCAACTACCCCAATATTAGATGGTATGGGTGTAGGTGCGATTTTTTGACCACGCTGTTTTGACATTTTGCACTCCCGAACAGTAAACGCGCCGAATCTAATGTTATAGCAACAACCAAGTCAGTGCGGAAATTACACGACTTTTCACTCTGTAACCTGTCACCTATCACCTGTCACCTGTTTTCAGCAAATTCTGGCATCGTCTGAGTGTACAAATCGAATGCACTTTGCCCAAAACAGACGAAAATCACTTGTTCGAGGGAGTTTGACTGTGAGAAAAACTTTTTGACTGTTGCGATCGCAATTTTACAAGCAGGTTCCATCGGGAATCCATAAACACCTGTACTAATAGCCGGAAACGCAATAGTTTTAACTTGGTATTGTGCTGCTAAAGCTAAACTATTAAACCCCTCAGACTGGAAGCCTGGGGCTATACAAACAAAGCCTGCATACGCAGGCTAGTTATATGCTTCTTCATATCGATTTGGTATTAATAACAATCACCCAAATTCTTAAGAAAGTGGAGAATATAGCAATCGTATTTGACTTGTGAAAATCGAGATGCTCAGATCCCCGACTTCTTGAAGAAGTCGGGGATCTTTTGGTTCACGAATGATTTAGGACTGCTCTATAACTCTCGTCAAAGTTACTACAAAACTTTATATTAAAAATGCTTTAATAAAACTATTGAATTATTGATAATAGCCCTAAAATTAGACTTCTATGACTAATAATTGTAGTAAATTTTAAAGCGTTATTGTCAAATAAATTATAAGCTTACTGTCATTTTAGATAAAATCTCTGCGCCTTATTCTATCAGTAAAGTCTTGTATAGCAATCGTAAATCATTTATCAACATCTCTCTCCCTTGTCCCCTTGTCTCCCTTGTCTCCCTTATCCGCCAAGTAGTTACTTTGATAAAATGCTGATGAGTAAAGATACACCAGAAGAATTAGAATCAGATAAAGAAATCGAACGCTTAATTGATGAAGTAATGTCCTCATCCATAAATAATGATTTTAAGCTGACTGATGAGCAGTATCGCCAAAAAATGCAGCGCCGGAAAGAAATCCAAGATCGGCGGATAGCACAAGCTGTCCCAGAGAAGGGGTTAATTATTGTCCATACTGGTAACGGTAAAGGCAAAACCACTGCGGCGTTAGGAATGGTGATGCGATCGCTCGGTCATGGCTATAAAGTGGCGATCGTCCAATTCATCAAAGGCGCGTGGGAACCCTCAGAAAAACGGGTGTTCAGTGATTGGGAAGACCAAATTGAGTTTCACGCAATGGGTGAAGGTTTTACCTGGGAAACTCAAGACCGCGATCGCGACCTCGAAAAAGCGCAAGCAGCTTGGGAAAAATCTTTAGAATATATCCGCAACCCAGACTTTCATCTGGTGCTGTTGGATGAAATTAATATTGCTTTAAAAATGGCTTATTTACAAATAGAAGAAGTTTTAGCAGGTTTAGCAGAGAAACCGCCTCATAAACACGTAATTCTCACAGGGAGAGGCGCACCCGCAGCATTAATTGAACGTGCAGACTTAGTAACAGAAATGACATTAGTTAAACATCCCTTCCGTGACCAAGGCGTAAAAGCTCAACCCGGAATCGAATTTTAATTAGATGTGAAACCTGAAGTCTGAAATGTTTACGACATCAGAGATTTCAGACTTCATACTTTTATATTGCATTTTGACACATCTGTAGAATGCGGCGATCGCCAGAACTAATAGATTGAATAGGATGATAATCTTGTAATGCTACAGAGTAAGCATAATTATTGAATTCATCATCAGAAACCGATGGAATTGTACTAGTTGTAGCCACATCTGATGTACTGACATCATCTGGAGAGCCATTTACAGTCATTGCTAACTCACCAGATTTATCAATTGTGCCTTGAAAACAACTAAACTCAGAACTAGGCATATATAAAGCACCAACTACTTTACCTTGCCGTTTCTGAAAAACGATATAACCTTGACCGATTTGGTTTGGTGTTGGTGATTGTCCATAAAGATATACCCCATCTGTTGTGGGAATATTTCCTCTAGTCATTACTCCTGCTTCTTTGCCAGCTTTTTGATAGTGTCTTGGGGATATATCTCTAGATTCAGACTCTATAGTTTCACGCTCAAAAGCTACTGTTTGCTGTTGACTACGCTGTTCCCGAATTTCTCTCAACCGCGACAACAAAGAATTATCAGAACTAACATAGTGATGATTTGTTAATCTAGAAAAATCACCATTCAAAGAGGCGGAACTTGTTACATTTTGTAACTGTTTGCTGAATACAGGTTTAGTCTGCTCACTAACAACACCAACGGTTAAAACTAAGCCAACAATAGAAATTGTTAACTGCCGAGGGGATAAGAATTTAGAAATATTGTTAAGCACCCGACCACTCCTGTTACGAAATTAACTGTCTCCTCTACGACTCACTTAAACCATAACCAATTGTCTATCGTTCAAGGTTCCGTCGATGGTTTGATTTAAATGTCTCAAAATAAAAACTCGTCAAAAAAAGAAGCTTTTTAGAATATTTGACGATAATTTCACATTATCATTACTTAAATAAATGACTCTTCACCCAACAGAATCACCCAATCGGGTGATGTAAATCTGAAATGCAATCTTTCGATGATTTTTGAGAGCTTCTCCTTTACAAATATTGATATTTTGCTCGCCGATTGATTTAACTATAATTAGCTACAACAGCCAAGCTCTGCATTCCGCAAACGATAAAAATTTGATGGGTCGGGTGAAAAGTAGAGGTTAGGGTAGGGGCTAGAGGTTAGAGGCTAAGGATAATTATTTAGAGCATATTTCATCTGAATGAGGTACATTTTTCTAGCCTCCAGTCTCTAGCCTCTCTCACCTTAAAATGTGTACTGCACACAACTGAGAAACGGTTTATTATGATATCTGCTGACAACACTGCTGAACTGTTGACAACTCCACCTTTAGAAAATGGCGATAGGCTCACCCGTGCTGAATTTGAGCGTCGCTACCATGCTATGCCGCATCTCAAAAAAGCAGAATTAATCGAAGGAGTTGTTTACGTGGCATCCCCTGTACGCGCAAAAACACACGGCAAACCCCATAGCCGTATTATGACTTGGTTAGGCACTTACGAAGCTGCTACTCCAGGAGTGGAAACGCTGGATAACACAACTGTTTTATTAGATGCGGATAATGAACCTCAACCAGATGCGTTACTGAGAATCGAACAAGGTGGACAGTCACGCATTACCGAAGATGATTATGTGGAAGGTGCGCCAGAATTAATTGTGGAGATTGCTGCTTCTAGTGCTTCTTATGATTTGCATGAAAAACTGAAAGTCTATCGCCGCAATCAAGTACAAGAATATTTAGTTTGGCGAGTTTACGATCGCCAACTTGATTGGTTTAGATTAAATGAAGGTGAGTATATTCAACTTGCACCAAATTCTTATGATGTAATTTGTTCTCACGTCTTTCCTGGTTTATGGTTAGCAAAGTCAGCATTATTATCAGGAGATTTAGCTCAAGTATTAGCCACTTTACAGCAAGGTTTATCGACTCCTGAACATCAGAGTTTTGTAGATAAATTATCTAGTGAGCATCAAAACTAAAATTTTGAGTATTACGTGTAAACTTAATGCTCAATTTAACCAACGCCAAAACCTGTATACTGCCTCACCAATGGTTCATGAAATGCTAATACAATATCTTCTTTCGGCACTCCTAAATTAACTAATTCATTAGCAATGCCAATCTCAGTACCGTCATGCTGTATCCAAATTTTGTCATTCTTGATATCAATATGTAACACACAGCCATGCTGCCGTCGTCTATTTTTCCACCCAACATACATCAATTGATAGTGGTTGCGAACGGTATCAAAAATTAATTGCTGTTCGATTTCATCTTTGGCTGAATCTAGATTGGCATATTCTGTTATGGCTTGTTGAACATATTTCTGATATTGCTCTAGCTTTTCCATTCTACAATTACCTCCTGAATTGGATCATAAATTATTAATTTAAGTTGATAACGTTGAATAACCGTTTTGATAAACTGTAACTGAAAAAAAGCTTGATAAACTCCTAATGGTACAGCCAAATATAAAATTCTATCTGGCTCTTTTTGTTCTAACGCAAGATGATAATTAAGGAATTGACCAATCGCTAAATGAAAATCATACATATTTGATGCGCCGATAAAACTTTTAATTTCAACTGCTATTTTTTCTCCTGCTCTTTCAGCAGCTAAAACTTGTTCTGCCCCCAAGTCAATATACATTTCAACATCACCGACTTCAATTTTGAGAGGGTCATTCGTAATTATCCATTCTTCTTTTTCTAACCCTTTCTTAACCGCGTCATGAAAAATGTCTTTAGCAGCCATTAACTTAAAATATAGTGATTTTATCCAAATAATAATACAAATATCGCACTCTATTTTGACACAAAAAATCGCCCCCTGAATTCAGGAGGCGCATCACCGTTATTTAATTATTAACTAGCAACGTATTCTTTGACGTTGGCGCGACGGCGGCGCAGATGAGCTAAGGCTTGATGTTCGAGTTGACGAACACGTTCGCGGCTAAGATTTAAGCGTTCACCAACTTTCGCCAAGGATAGTTCATTTCCATCCTCTAAACCAAAGCGTAGGGCAACAACTTCCCGTTGTTGGGGTGTGAGTTCAGCTAACAAGGTGTTGAGGTCTTGGCGCAAAAATTCTTGGGTGGTGTAATATTCTGGGGATGGCCCATCATCTTCCAACATTTCTTGCAGTTCAGTGTCTTGGTTATCACCGACACGCACATCTAAAGAAACTGGTTGACGTGCCATATTCAGATATTCCCGAATTTGGGCTGGTTCTAATTCCAGTTCTTTGGCGATTTCGGCGGGTGTAGGAGAACGCCCCAAGGTTTGGGCTAGTTCGCGCTGCACTTTTTTGATTTTGTTCAGTTTTTCGGTAATGTGAATCGGTAAGCGAATGGTGCGCCCTTGTTGAGCGATCGCACGGGTAATTGCTTGGCGAATCCACCAGTAAGCGTAGGTTGAGAATTTATATCCCCGCATCGGGTCAAATTTCTCTACTCCTCTTTCTAACCCAAGTGTTCCTTCTTGGATTAAATCGAGAAATTCCATGTTACGCTTTTGGTATTTCTTGGCGATCGCGACAACTAAGCGCAAGTTCGCCTCAATCATTTTTTGCTTGGCGCGTTTACCTTGAGCTACCGTTTGTTTGACTTCGGTTTCTGATTGTTTAACATGGTTCGCCCATTCTGGTAAACTCGGTTCGCGGTGCAATTTCTTCGCCAAAGCTTCTTTTGCTTCGACTAGTGTCATCATTTGTTGCACCTGCTTCCCAAAGACAATTTCTTGCTCACGGGTTAGCAGTGGTACACGACCAATTTCCCGCAGATAGGTTCGCACCATATCAGCCGTGAATTTGGTGTTCAGGTTTTCAGTTTGGGTGTTAACAGTAGGCATTGGTGCGTTGTCCTCTACTCCGTAAACACAATGAATCTTTAATAACTAGAAAAATTAATTAGGAAAGGCTATCTATAAAAACCGAAATCAGGTGGTTTCTAGGGATGGCTGATTTAGAAATTTGTTCCCTCTGCTCCTCTACTTGCTGCTCCCTCGTTCTGGCTTCCATAACTGATGAACGGCTATATAAGAATAATTCAGTTCACATACTTGAGATTCCAGAAGATGAGTGTTTGAGATAGGTTCCCCCTACCCTCCCTAAATTGTTAGGTCTTTTTAAAAGCACATTGGGTTGTTTTCAAGAATTCTTCTTTATCTTCAGTTGCGCTCGGCTACTGGTAAATCCGAAGTCGGTATGAGTTTTACTTGCTTTTATCTTAGGACAAATCAGGCGGATAGTAAAGTAGTCTACAGAAGGAGAAAACTATAATCCAAAAGTAGTTAATTACAAAAAAAATTTAAACTTCCTTAGAGTGCTTACTATACCTATAGTGACGGCAAAATCCCCTCTCATGTTGCCTATCGTTAGGGAGAAAACCGAACTCTCTGGGCATATTTTTGGAGGGATGTTACGAATTGGTCAATGTCATTAGTCATTGGTCATTGGTTCACAATCATCTTGAACAAAGGACGAAAGACAAAGGACAATTTAAAATCCCAAATCAGCTTTAGCTAGTTCTGCTGCGGCGAATACTTCTGCGTCTGGCTTTTCTTCCCAAGCCGGATCGCCGATTTCGGCATAGAAAGTAGCATCGTAAGGACGAGTACGCACAACTACTGGCATGGGAACGGCATGACCTAAAATCAAGGCTTGTTGTTTTGAGTCTAATTTCGCCAGTACCGATCGCAGTCCACCTGCGCCAGATACACCCGTAAAAATGGCATCGATGTCTTTTTCGTCGTTGAGTAAGGCTGTGATTCGAGTACCAATCTGGGACATAACTTCATTATCTATCCCTGACGGTCGTTGATCAACTACTAGCAACGTTACGAAATATTTTCGCAGTTCCCGCGCGATCGTGCCGAAGATGGTACTTTGGACGATGGCCGGGTCAAGAAAACGATGCGCTTCTTCAATGGTAATCATCAAAGGTGTGGGGCGATCGTTGGGGTTTTTGCTTTGCAAGAATTTATCAGCTTTGCGGACATAATGCTCATGTATCCGTCTGGTGATCATATTTGTCACCAACATATAAGAGAGCATGTTTGACTGGGAACCAAATTCTACCACGACATTCTTGCCAGCCTCTAAAGATTGTAAGATTTTATTAATGTAGTTGTGGGGGCAAACTGCCCGCATATACTTCAACCCGTCTAGGCGCAAGAGTTTGCGTTGCAAGGCCATAATTGAGCCTTTGTGTCCCCGCTTTTCTTCGCAGAACATTTCGATTTCTTCGTTCGTCATGTTCAGCAGTTGCACAATCCAAGCTTTGTTGAATTCGCTGTAGAGAATATTGGCATTGTCTAACGCGGCTTCTGACAGTCCTAAATCACGACTACATAATTTAATATCTTCAACTTCGATTTGTTCATAACTAAGATATAGTTCCTGAGAATCGCGCACACCCCGCCGCTTAGTTGATTCAGGATCAAGGGTGTAAACTTCCACTTTCCCCGGAAATAATTGCTTTAACCCTTTAACAGTATTGACATTTTTACCTTCGGCGACGGCTTCCCAACCGTATTCTGAGTGCATATCAAAAATCAAGTTTACCGCCGCGTTTTTGCGAATCACCCCAGCCAACAGCAAGCGGGTGAGAAAGGATTTACCTGTACCGGACTTACCAAAAACGCCGTTACTGCGTTCAACAAACCGATTTAAATCAATGCACACAGGTACATCCATATCTAATGGTTTACCAATGGCAAAATTCTTTCTTTGGATGTCATCTTCCCAACCAAAGACGCGGCGAAAATCTTCTTCACTCGCGTCGAAAACTTGGCTAAAGTGACTGGGAATAGTTTTGACTGGAAGTAATTCCATCGTTGTACTAGTTTGGGGTTGAAATGAAGCCAAACCCGTAGTTGATGGGACAAAAGGATTTGCAGATTTGCCGTTAGTGGAAGAAAAAGACTCATTAGATTCGGGGGTAAACATCAACATCGGCGCTAAGGCGATGGTTCCATAAGTACCGCTTCCGGCTAAGACATCTCGTAAAAAAGTATCTTCCCAACTGGGCGGATTAGCAATAATCCGGGCGTTAGCTGTGCCGAGGGATACATCTGTCAGCATACAGAAAAACCGCGATCGCATCCCTTGGACAACTAAAAACTTACCCACCCGCATATCTTCTACAGAAATATCCGGGTGTAGTCTTACTTCTAATCCACCAGTTAGTGAGCCTTGGATTACCGAACCTAATGGTTTTACCAATTTGTCATTTGTCATTGGTTAATGGTCATTGGTCATTGGTCATTTGTCATTTTCTCCCCACTCCCGACTCCCGACTCCCTAATTAATCAATTTGAATCGAAGTTGGTGCTGAACCTGCGGGAGAAGCACCGATTAATGGCTTACGAAATTGAGCATACAGGCGATCGCGCCATTCAAAGAATAATTGATAATCGGGGTTATTTGCTATGGTTGGCACGCCTTGACCTCTTAAACTAGCTGGTAAATCTAGATAAGCGCCTTCGGGAAACTTCAATAATATTGATAACCCAGCCACGGCTAAGTCAGCTAAAGTTGGTTCATCTCCTGTGAGATAAGGACTATCTGTCAATAATAAAGTTAGTGCTTCTAGGTCTTGTTTTAAATCAGCGATCGCCCCTTTCACTACATCTGGGCTATATCCTACACCCAAACCCAAGACAGTCAAAATATCGCTGGGTACGCCTTCAACTAAACTACGGAATATATCTGGTGTGGATGTGGGTAATAAGGATTTGCGAAAATTTTGATCCTGACTAATCGCAGCAAAAAGAGCTTTTCTACCTTTAATCCCGATTGATTCATCTGCCCATTCTTCAATTAATAAGGTTAAAGCTTTTTGCTTGGGATTTTGTGGTATGAGTGGGCGTTCTGGATATTTTGCATCTACATACTTCGCTATTTCTGTAGAATCAACAATATATCGATTACCATCCTTTAATACTGGCACTTGCCTTTGACCAGTGAGGCGAAATAATTCTATCTGTCCAATACCGGGTGTGACTTCAATTTTCCGGTATTCTAAACCTTTGTAATCGAGAATTAACCGCACTTTTTCTGAGTATTGTGACAGTTCCCATTGGTATAATTCCAGCATATTATATCCCTGATTACTGAGTGAGAAAATAACTCTCTAATTTTATCTTCACTTCTCGAAAATTTGGCAAGTTAAAATAAAATCTATCCCGGAAATATGGCTATAAGTGGTAATTTTGGCTAATAGATTTTGAGGTAATTTTAAATTGTCTTGGTCAATATTTTTCGGAGCGAGCTATTTTGCTAAATTAGATAAGTTATTCTGTATCAGTTCCCCGACTGCTTATAGAAATGAAATATCTATAATTGTTCCTAAATGATTTGCAAATTTGCCACTTTTGCTATTAATATATTTATTTGCTCACAGTTTAATAGTACAAAAAATAAAATTTATCTTAAAAATCTTCCTTTTCAAGTTAGATTTTTTGGGTGGCAAAGTGATATAAGTCTTTATGTAAACTGTGTGAAATCAAAACAAACAAAATTTATGAAGGGGAATTACAGCAAGTTATTGACGAATATAGCAAGTATGGCAGGATTAGCAGGGATGAGTTTCCTTGTTACTTTACCATCACAAGCTAAAGAAGTGCTAAACCCCAGCCCCAGCATTTTTAGCGAAGCTCCTTACAATCGCAGTCAACGGATACAGGCAAATGCTAGTTATACACCAGTTCAGCCTGCGATCGCTACAGATAAAAACAACACTCGTCCCAAAACTGTAGTTGCTCAAACACCTACAAACAGAGGGCTAAATCCCCGTCCTAGCATTTTTGATGAGCCTCCTTATAACCGTGGTAGTCGGACTGAAGCAGCCCCCGTCACACCACCAGCAGAAACACCTGCAACAGAAACACCAGCGCCATCTTCCACCAATGAAACCAGCGATTCTAATAAAACAGTTGTAGCATTAGCGGAATCGAGCAGTTCTTTTAAAACCCTGACCGCAGCTTTAAAAGCGGCTGGATTGATAGATACTCTGCAAGGTGCAGGGCCTTTCACCATTTTTGCTCCTACTGATGAAGCCTTTGCCAAATTGCCCAAGGAGGCTTTAAACGACTTGTTGAAGCCGGAAAATAAAGAAGTGCTGGTGAAAATCTTGACTTACCATGTTGTAGCGGGCAAGGTATTGTCTTCTGATTTAAAATCTGGTCAAGTTACCAGTCTGCAAGGAGATCCCATTGCAGTGAAAGTTGATGCCGATGGGGTAGTAGTCAATGATGGCAAAGTTACTCAGCCAGATATTCAAGGCAGCAACGGTGTAATTCATGTCATCGACACTGTGATTTTACCACCTAGCTTGTAGTTTCCAGGGCGTTAAGACTGGGTGTAAGGGTATAAGGGTGTGGGGTGTAGAAAGTACACTTTTCCACCTCACACCTTATACATTGTTTTCTGTCCATTCTGGCGCGATCGCGGGTTAAAAGCTTTGTGGTATCTAAGTTTGATTATTTACAATGTCCTAAACAACTTGGCTACTGCTATAACTTAGGTCAAAAATTAGAGAAAATCTAAAAAACAGTAGAGGCTGATTAACAGTAATAATAAAGCGGTGAAGCGAGAAACTTGGGCTTCTGGTGAGGGTGCGATCGCTTCTCGGACTAACATAGATATAGCTGCTCCAATGGCATAACTCAGGCATAGGAGCATATAAGGTAATTCTTGGGTAAACCCCCAAATACCGAGCAGTAATAACGTCAGCACTAGCATGACAAACTCGATAAATCGGGCTGGTTCGTATTGACTAGACAAAAATACACTGTTGAAGCAAAAGCGCCAAAATCTCATACTCAATCAAGCAAATAAATTTCAGGGCGCGGTGCTACACGCCCCTACTGTTTATTTTCGGGGAAAACTAGCGCACACCCGTTTTAATTTGTCCTGTGCCGTTTTTCTTTGCAGAATCTTCTTCTGGCAACTCTACGCCAAAAACGCGAGCAAAAACTTTTTCGACTTTGTAGCCAGAATCAATCGATTCTAGAGGATCTTTCCGCAACCTGTGACGCAGACACAAAGTAATCACGCGGCGGATATCATCAAGGGTTACTTCTGTACGTCCTTCAAAGGCGGTTAATGCTTTGGCTGCACGGTTGGTAACAATATCACCCCGCAAACCATCCACATCTAACTCTGAACAAACTTCCGAAATTTTCACCCGCAAATCATAGTCAATTTTGACTTCTGGTAACAGCGTTTGAGCATTGACTACTTTTTGTTGCAGTGCTTCTTGCTCAGTTTTGTGCTGTGCCAAAAATGCTGGCGGGTTTTGGTCAAATTCCGAGCGTTGTTCGACAATTTGCACCCGCAAGGCTGGTTCTTTCACCGTGTGAATTTCGGCGTGCATTCCAAAACGGTCGAGTAACTGGGGACGTAATTCGCCTTCTTCCGGGTTTCCCGAACCGACAAGCACAAACCGCGCTGGGTGACGGATGGAAATACCTTCCCGTTCTACGGTGTTCCAGCCACTAGCCGCCGAGTCGAGTAACACGTCTACGAGGTGGTCATCAAGCAAGTTGACCTCATCCACGTAGAGAATACCGCGATTCGCTTTTGCCAATAGTCCTGGTTCAAAAGCTTTCACACCCTCAGACAAAGCTTTCTCGATGTCGATAGTACCGCATACCCGGTCTTCTGTAGCGCCTAAAGGCAGGTCAATCATTTGTACCTTTCTATGGTCTACAGGAACTTCCCCACCCTGTGCTACTGTTTGGCGGACTTCATCGCTCATCAAGTCGGGGTCGCTGGGGTGACTATTGAAGGGGTCATTAGCAACTACAGGGATTTCTGGCAACAAATCCGCTAATGCCCGGATAGTAGTTGTCTTGCCGGTACCGCGATCGCCCATAATCATGACACCACCGATTTTGGGATCAATCACGTTCAACAGCAGCGCCAGTTTCATTTCTTCCTGGCCCACAATTGCCGTAAATGGAAATACCACGCGACGCGCACTTGCCGTGGATTGAGCAGTTGGAGTCACTAAATTACCTTAATAACTTTTTTTATTACAGTTCTTTATTGTGCCACAGTTGGGGGCGGGGGGAATAGCCTGGATTTCTCTCTTGTGAGAAATCCAGGGGTGTGGGAGGGGTGGGAAGTGTGGGAGGGGTGGGAGGTGTGGGAGGATGGTGAAGAAATCTTTCCCCTCTCTCCCCACACTCCCCTCTCTCTCCACACCCGCTACCCATACGTGAGAAATTCGGGAATAGGGAATCGGGAGTGATAGACAATCCTTGTACGTAAGTCTTCTTAAGTAAATATCGGTATTTTTTCAACTACGTAATAATATTTAAATTATTCTCAAAGCGCGAAGTCAATGATTTTGTCAGTTGGGGTTTGTACTGATAGTTTTATTATCGGAAATTACTGTGATCACAACAAAATGTGACTTAAATCACAGTTTTTGTGTAACTAAAATCACAAGCATCTACGGTGTGATATCAATCAATCTGAACGCGAAATATTCCACACTAGATATATTAAGTTGCTGATGATGCCCTAATTACAATGATTCGCGCACTCGTGGAATCTGCTTTTCAAACTGGATATCTTAGTGTTGAATCGGAGGGTCTGCTCCATCAAGTCCTAGCGACTAAATGCTATCAGTCTGAAGACTTGTTAGTGTTGGCAGACCTATATGATGCGGTTCAAGCAGGTAAAATCAAGCGAGAAGGTTCTTCAGCGCGACTGATAGAATTTCTTACCCAGTACAAATCCAATTAAAACGAGGGGTTTGAGGAATAATGTAGGTAAGCAAAACCCTTACACCTCTCTACCCAGACACCCTAACACCCCATTTCATAGTATGGAATTTCCCCGGTAACAACCTAAAAATTTAAAACTCATTAAGATGTTGTTGTTGAAAACCATGAAGGCAAGCAAAATAATGAGTTAAGATCAAATACACAGGGGTAAAAGTACAGCAGATTCCCCAGACTTCCTAGTAATGCCCATGACTACAAGTAGGCAACTTAAACAACCGCAATCACCGCTTGTTTTGGAGTATTTATTATTACATAATGATAGGAAAGACTCACCAGCAGCTATTAAACTGGTTAGGACAAATCCCGGATTGTGTGACTTCTCTGAAGTAGACATTCTCTCTTACAACCCTGAAGGAGATTGTGTTTAACGGGTGCAGTAGCTACTGGTTTATGACCTAAAATTTACCTAGATGGTCATTAAAGGCACTACATTCTTAACCGTGACACTCACTTTTTCTAGGGATGTAAACTCTTGGGGTAACACCCAAATTTTTTCAGGTTTAACGTACGTTGTTTAAAAAGGCAGAAGCAGTACATGCTACACCGCAAGATTTATCAACTGTGTTGCGATGGGCGGGAGGTATGTGTTTTCTTGCGGGACCAGCAACGCTGGATCGAACGAGCCCGCATCATCGACATAGAGGGAGATTTGGTGACGCTACGCTATGAAACGGATGAGGAAGACGAAGTTTGTTCTTGGGAAGAAATGGTTCGCCTCGAAAGTATTGGCGCTGTCACTCAAAAGTTAGCTTCCGTACCAAGGGGTAATGTCGAACCTCTCTTAACTGAAGATTGTCCTGAAGCTGAACGCATCCGTAATCGTTTTACCGACTCCAACCCTGATTAACCAAAAGCACAGTCCTAAGTCCTGGGTGAAAGAGATTAATTTCTCTTGACTCAGGACTCGGTTGTTGATGGGCGTTCAAAAGCGGGACAGTAACCTTCCAGGGTGACTTTAAAGTTATATAAGGGTGAGACAGGGTTCCAACAACGCTGTCCCCTTTGATGTCGGCAGGTACCACAGCAATCAATATCTGATAAAGTATAGCGATCGCCACTTTGATTTAGTAATTCTCTTTGGGATAATCCACGTAAGACAATTTCTTCTCCTTGCCAACGCGCTTCAATTAAGCCTGTATCGGCAAACTCCCGCCAACGCGGGTCTTCGGTAATCGCTTCGGGTAAAGTAATGGTGATGACTGTGGCTAATTCTGTCAGTTCACCTTCGTAGTTCGTTTCAGGTGCGGCTGGTTGAACAAATGTTTCCCCAATTGGTAGTTCTACTAAGGTGTTAGCTGCTGGTGAGTGGACGTGATAGCGGTTTTGCAATTCCTCTAAGCTTGTGAGATCAGCTAAGTAAGCTGCTGAACCATGAACGAATAAGACATGCTGGGGGCGCAAGTTGTGAATTAACTGAGTTGTACCAGGGCCATCACTATGTTGAGCCAGCAAGTAACTTTCCGCAGTGGTAGAAGTTAAGTTTTGTTTGTTAATTTTTATATCAATTTTTTCTGGTACCAGAATCAGCCAAGGGCCTGTATTGGGTTGACAATATTCACTTAAATCAGTATTGGAGTCTGTAAGCACAATACAGGGTGACTTCCCCACAACAGCGCGTTGTTCTGGTTGCAAGCGCCGGACTCGCGGACGTACCCGTTCATCCCAAAATAAGGGTTGATGGCGGGCAAAGTTCTGCACAGAGGGAGGAAGATAAGGTAAGAGTTCTAAATAAGCATCGCAACCTTGAGCTACAGTACCATCTACCCAAATGTCTAAATCTCGCCCAGTGAAGTGATGATGACTCCGCAGTAGCATTAATAGTTCTTGTCCTAAACCTAATGCGGGTGTGGGGAGAAGTACAGTGTGAGAGTCTGCTATGGCGCGATTAATTCTTTCCGCTAGTTGGTTTTCTTGGTTGCGGCGGTGGGGATGACGTGATGTCCCGTAAGTACCTTCAATGATTAACACATTCACATCTAATCCCCGCAGTTCTTCTAAGCGCAAACCTTCAACTAAGCGGGAATTGGAGAGGAAAAAGTCACCTGTGTAAAGTACTTTATAAGCGCGATGTTCGGTGGTGTAGGTGAGTAAAATTGCTACAGCCCCCGGTAAGTGTCCGGCGGGAAATAACTCTACGACTAAACCTTCTTGCAATTCTACGGGCGATCGCAACGGCAGCGCATGACACAATTGGGGAGTATCTTTGAGGTTTTGTTCTGGCCAGTTTAATGGCAATAATTTTGTAGTGACTTCACTGGCATATATGGGTAAAAGCGGGAAAGCTTTATGTAATGCCAACACACCTCTAGCATGATCTGGGTGAGCATGACTGATCAATACAACATCTGCGGGTAAGGGTGAACTTCCTCGCCGTGGTGACTTGGTTAACCCCTTTTGCAGTGACGCAATATCCTCCATTCCACAATCTAGCAGAATGCGATGCGGCCCCATTTTGACCAGTAAACATACACCCTCATCATTATGCTGGACACTATAAGGAAAACAGTTTAATTCAACATTTGTTTCCTCAGTATCAAAGCGAGAGGATGCCGACAGATTATCCCTCATGCTTTCCCCCCTCCAACCTAATCACCTTTGACCCATCGCAAAAGCTTGAGTTTTGGAGATTTTGCTTTTGTGACACAGGGCTAAGTTTTGGACTGCGCCCATATACCCTGAAATTAAGGATTTTTGATTGGAGAGAACGCCTTTGACAAACCTAGATTGGTTTGCAAAAGTTAGGCATGATTTACATAGAAAAAGTTCTGAGTGCTGAGTAACAAGATTACTCATCAGTCTCCGGTTTCTTTTTCGTTTATGACTGCTAGTTAATGTGCAGAGCCATTGCCATGATAGTTCTCTGAATCATAAAATCCATTTTTCGTACCAAAAAATAGGCACGCAACACTAAACACTACTGTTAATCCAGCCAGGATTAGTTTGACATCCATTGTCTACTACCCTCTATAAAAGACTTTCCTATCTTAATAGAATGATTCTACAGACAAGCAGAATCACTAGAAAATCTTTACTATGCTGGGGTTGATGGTGCAGTAAGTAGATTTACTCTTATGAGACAAATTCTAAAACGTTTCGGTACACCTGTCCATCTATTAACCTGAGCAGATTTTATTACTGCAAAAGTACTTTTGTACTATTTTAACATATAACAACCACTGGTAATTATAAATACTTTTATCTCTCACTTTACTTATATAATTTTGATGTCTAATAGTTTATGTACTTTTGGTTAGTATATTAATATTTTATATACAAATATCTTATCTACTAAGCATCTAAATGTTTAGACATTTTGCTATTCAGATGTTTAAATGTTTGAATTGTGTAAAATCTTGGCAGGTAAATAAAATGATCATCACCGTAGCCGCATTTAAAGGAGGGGTAGGTAAATCAACAACAGCGTTGCATTTAGCTACATACTTGCAAAACAAAGCTGACACACTATTGGTAGATGGAGATTTAAACCGTAGTGCTTTAGATTGGTCTAACCGGGGTTGTTTACCGTTTAAAGTTGCAGATGAAGCGCAAGCAGTGAGTTTGGCTAAACTTTATGAACATATAGTAATAGATACCCCAGCCAAACCGGATGCAGATGAATTAAAAACCCTAGCGAAAGGTTGTGATTTATTAGTTATACCAACAACTCCCGATGCGATCGCACTAGCCGCAACCTTACAAATGGTAGAGTCATTGCAAAAACTCAAAACCAACTACCGAATTTTGCTCACCTTGATTCCACCATTACCGAATAAAGCAGGCGAAGAAGCGAGAACAACCTTATTAAGTGCTGGTTTACCTATATTTCAAGCAGGAATCCGGCGACTGGCTGTATTTCAACGTGCAGCTTTAGAAGGAGTTCCTGTAAATGCTGTGAAAGATCCTTACGCTCAAATTGCTTGGCGGTGTTACGCTGAAGCCGGAAAAGAAATATTGAAATAATTAAAATGAATAACAAGAAAAAGACTAGTCGGTTTGATGATTTAATTGATGCTGCCCGTAGTCGTCAACTCAGAGATAAATTGCCAAATGTTGACGATAAACCAACATCTCCTACTAAAAGTACAGACCCAGATTATACCCGTACAACTATTTATTTGCCTAAACAATTACACCGCCAACTCAAAGCCGCCGCAGTCTCTCAAGAACGGCAAATGAGTGATATTGTGACGGAATTAATTGAACAATGGCTGTTAACTCAATCTGGTTAAGTGGCGAAAAATCAAGGGTTTGTGTAAGGGTGTATGTATCCACAACCCTTACTTCCCATACTGTTCGGCTAATGCTGACAGCGCAGCCATTTCGCCGAACATAGAGTATAATATCTGGCTTGATGATGAGTTACTTGTAAGTATATATTCTTAATTGAGCGAGATTCTTTATGGGAATGATCTTATTATTGATTTTAATCGTTTGGGCTGTTGTAGTTTTTGTAGGATTGTCCTCGGTTTTAATCTCATTTATTAGTTGTCGTCATGTGCCAGGATACCGAAATATTGCTATTATTAGCGCAGTTTTTATCCCTGCAATTCTTCTGTATTTAACCTTCTTGGATATCTCACTCAATAAACCTACTCCCAGCCCAACTTATGATATTCAACTACTGGCGATTATTGTTTGGTCTAAAACTTTTTTAATTTGCTTTTTGGGCGGTTTTGTAACTGCGGCAATTTCTGTATTTAAATCTAATGCTATACGTCGTTTCTCAGCTATTAGTTGGGGTTTTATGATTTCATCTCTTGCGGCTTCTACATTTGTGTTTATCAAATTTTGATGTACATCCTGAGAATTTTAAACAGTGTACTGACTCTACAAACATCAACCAAGATGCTTGTAATGCGAAAAGTGTTTAGTTACTCGCAACCAAGCTGCTTCTAATTGTGATTCTAGGTTCACTAATCAATCTCCAACAACTAAATCACTATCTCAAAGCTTTTTCAATTCTGCGGTCAGGTATTAGCCAGATAATGGCAACCAGAACATATAATGCACAGCCGAACCAAGAGTTGACAAAGGATAGAAGAATTGCAACCGCATAAATCAACAAGGATAGTTTGCCTTTCCAATCTCTTCCAACGGCGGTTGCGAGTGTTGAATCTTTACCGTGATGAGAAATTAAGGCGCGGGTGAGAATAAAATAAGCGATCGCAGCCATGAAAAGAACTACACCATAAAGGGCAACTGGCAAGTTTGTAAAGTTTTCTCCCATCCAAGCTGTAGCAAAGGGTATTAAAGATAACCAGAACAACAAATGCAAGTTAGCCCATAATGTCCGACCGTTCACTTGTCTAACGGCCTGTAGTAAGTGATGGTGGTTGTTCCAATAGATACCGACGTTGACGAAACTTAAGAGGTAGCTAAGAAATATTGGAATTAGTGGACGGAGTGCGCCTATTTCAGCCCCATGAGGCACTTTTAACTCCAACACCATAATAGTGATGATGATTGCGATTACACCATCGCTAAATGCTTCTAATCGCCCTTTTCCCATCGGTTTATCAGGTGGTTTTGCTATGCTTCTGTAAATTACCTTGTTGGTAAGCTGACAGCAAGTATTTGACGAAAAAGTTTAGAGTTGCGGAAGTTGAATTTTTTGTGTCTCACGCAGAGACACGGAGGCGCAGAGAGGAATGACCGCAAATTTACTCAAATCGCCCAAATAACCGATACAATCGTTTAAATAGACTCTAAATTATATTTAAGCGATCGCTATGGTAACTACATCTAATGTGCAGGTAACTGTTTCCCTGACAGAGTTGGGTTTGGATGATGAAGAATTGCAAGCCCAAGTACAAAATTTGCTTCCCCAGTTGCGCGAGGTGGATGGGGTAGAGGATGCAGATTTAGTTGCGGTGACGGATGTACCAGAAGGTTCTAAGGCTTTGGGTGGGTTTTTGTTGGGGTTTTTGAATGCAGAGGTTAACCCCAAAAACTTGAAAGCTTTGTTTGGGTTTCTGGGCGATCGCTTTGGCAACAAACCAATTAAAATTTTGGTGAAAGCGCCTGACGGTAGAGAAATCAACATCGAAGCCAGCAGCCGCGAAGAATTTGACTTTGCTTACCAAAAAGCCCAGGAATTTCTCAACAACTCGTCAAACAGCAACAATGGCTAAGGTAGCACTGCTAATTGGGATTAGTGAATATCAAGAACCAACATTAGCACCGCTACCCAAGGCTGTGGAAGATGTGGAGGCGATGCGGCGTGTGTTAGAGAACCCGGAAATGGGTGATTTTGATGATGTCACGGTGCTGAAAAATCCCAAGCGTCAGGAATTGGAAAGGGAAATTTATAACTTGTATGCTAATCGTCAAAAAGATGATTTAGTACTTTTGTATTTTTCTGGTCATGGGGTGACGGTTGAAAATGGTGATTTTTACTTCTCGACTTGCGAAACTCAAAAAAATCAAAATAAACTGCTGCCATTCACAGCCGTAGCTGCCACAAGTGTACACCGATGGATGAATGAGAGTAAATCTAAGCGCAGGGTTGTAATTTTAGATTGCTGCTTTAGTGGTGCTTTTGCCAAAGGTTTGACAGCTAAAGATATTGGTACGATTGACCTGCAACAGCAATTAGGTGGTGAAGGAACAGCAATTCTCACGGCTTCCACTTCTACACAATATGCTTTTGCATCTGATGATTTAGACTTGTCGATTTACACTCAATATTTAGTAGAAGGCATAGAAAAAGGTGCAGCCGATAAAGATGGCGATGGTTTAATTGCGGTGGATGAGTTGCATGACTACGCTAAAACCAAAGTCCAAGAAGCATCTCCCGCGATGACACCGGAATTTTATCCTTTTAAAGATGGTTTTCGGATTTTTCTGGCGAAGTCGCCCAAGGATGATCCTCAGCTGAAGTATCGTCAGGAAGTGGAACGCCGCATCAATCAGGGCAAGTTTACGATACCTGCTCGTCGGCTGTTAAACTCATTACGTCTCCAGTTACAGCTTGATGCTGAGGTGGCTGATGCAATTGAAGCGGAAGTTAAAAAACCACATCTGGAATATCAGCGCAAATTAGAAGAATATGAAGCCACGCTGGTTGAAACAGTTGAAATTGAACCTACTCTGAGTGAAAGAACACTCAACGATTTAAGAGATTATCAGCAACATTTAGGTTTGCGGGATGAAGATGTTGCATCGATAGAAAAACGCATTATTGGACAACCAAAACCGCCTGTGTCTGCGGAAGAATTACCTGATGAAACCAATCAATTTGAGTTTGAAATAGTGAAGGTAGATGCTAAAGGACAAATCATTAACCGCAGCCAAGGACGCGCTGAGTTTTTTACCGAAGATTTGGGTAATGGCGTAATTCTAGAGATGGTGTCCATTCCTGGCGGTAAATTCCTCATGGGTTCGCCAGAAAGTGAGGAAGGACGATATGACTCAGAAAGTCCACAGCATCACGTCACTGTTCAACCCTTTTTTATGGGGAAATTCCCTGTCACACAAGCTCAATGGAAAGCCGTTGCCGGGTTTGATAAGGTAAATATTGATTTAAAACCAGATCCATCCAATTTTAAGGGTGCTAACCGCCCTGTAGAGTGTGTTTCTTGGGATGATGCGGTTGAGTTTTGCACTCGACTATCGAAAAAGACTGGTAAAACCTATCGCTTACCCAGCGAAGCGGAATGGGAATATGCTTGTCGTGCGGGAACGACTACGCCGTTTTACTTTGGCGGAACCATGACGACTGAGTTAGCAAATTACGACGGGCGTTCTACCTATGGTTCTTCTCCCAAAGGTGAATATCGAGAACAAACAACCGATGTCGGGAAATTTCCTGCTAACCCCTTTGGTTTATACGATATGTGTGGTAATGTATGGGAATGGTGTCAGGATGAGTGGCACGAAAATTATAATAATGCGCCGACTGATGGCAGTGCTTGGTTAAGTGAGAATGATAATCAAAACCGACTGCTGCACGGTGGTTCGTGGTACGGCTATCCGGGGCTTTGCCGTTCGGCGAATCGCCTCTGGGATGTGCGTGTCTTCAGGAACGACTGCGTGGGTTTTCGGGTTGTGGTTGTGCGGGGCAGGGCTTCTTAGCACTTTACTCTCTTGCTCTTTTGCCCTTTACACTTTTTCTTTACCCTTCTCCCGCGCGAAGCGCGATCAAATTTTTTTTTGATTTTACGAATTACCAGATCCCCGACTTCTTCAAGAAGTCGGGGATCTAAGCCTTGACGCGATAATATACTAAATGTGCGATCAACCGCCCTTGTAATCATGTAGAAATTACTCATAAACACCATGAGTAAACAATATAAAATCTATGATGAAAACTCAAAATGAAATTATCAAACAAGGCTACGAAGCTTTAATAAATTCTTTGGGAGTTGCTGATACTATTCGGTTTATTCAATATTTTAGCCCCGGTAAAGGTGACTACACTAAAGAACGTCATCAATGGCTAGATAAAAAAACCTTGGCAGATGTCTTGGAGGATATAAAAAAATTATCTGAAGAAGATACCAATCAATATGATGAAATTATTGAGTAATATTTAACAATCAATGCTAGTGCGATCGCAATCTCCTGTAGGTTGGGTGAAACGAAGTGTAACCCAACAAATGATATCAAAAAAGCCACATTTTTCAACTACAACAATTCAAATTTACACAGCAATGAGTGTTGGGTTACGGCGCAATTTCAATTCACTGTGTTGCTATCAATATCTTTGTGCGCCTCCAACGCCACTTGCTACAACGCGGGAAACCCGCGCAACGCAGTGGCTCCCCAACCTACATTTTTAAGCGTAATTTCTCTTCTAGTCGCGCCATTACCACTTGACTATCTAATACATCTCCATGTTCGATAGAAGCAAGTCCAGCAGCTAGTTTTTGCTGAGTTTCTTCTTCCCATTTCTGATAACCCTTTTCCCATTCTTCCAGTAGTTTCAAGGCTTTAATAATCACATCTTCAGCGTTTTCATATCTACCTGTAGCAATTCGGTTTTGGATAAATTGCTCATACTCTGCTTTGAGTTGGATGTTCATAGTTTTTAACAGTTAATTCAGGTGTTATAGCGGTTCTCGGTTGGATAAGGTACATTTCAACCCCACCCCCAACCCCTCCCCGCAAGCGGGGAGGGGAGCGTTTGCGTCAGCAAATGCGGGGTGGGGTTCCGACTCTATCACAAGCAAGTAAGAACCGCTATATCTAGCCACATTCTACCCAAACTACCATTTTAGGAGGTGCGATCGCACATTATTTACCTCTTTTACCTAGCCCCAACGAATAAAAGTCGGGTATCTAAGCCTTGACGCGATAATATACTAAATGTGCGATCGCTAATAATCTAGTTTTAGTCACTCACAATCAGGAAACCCAACACCAAAAATTTTATCTGGCGGTAAAGCAAGAATGACACAGGTAACAGCCATCACGGAAGCAATTACCAGTTTGACAGAAGCAGAAACCCGCTTTGGTTTAGTTCGCGTTGAGTCGGAGGAATTTTTTCCAGAGTGGTGTAGTGAATTACCCCAAATTCCTGAAACAGAAAAAGCTTCCCTAGATGTACTGCGTCGCAGATATCTTTATCACCGTGGTGAAGGTGATTTGTTAGAAGGAACAGTGATGTTGCTAGTGGTATCCCCATTGCTGGCGCTGTCTGGGTTTTATGACCCTCCTTTCAGAATTAAAGCAGAATCATCTGTAGATTTAATATTGAATGATGGGGAAGAAGTACTGCGTGGCAGGATTGATGTTTTGGTACTCCAAAATCAGTTGTGGGTGATGGTGGTAGAATCCAAAAAAACCACACTTTCGATTTGGTCGGCTGTACCCCAAGCCTTAGCTTATCTCATGGCTAATCCTCACATTGATAAGCCTGTGTTTGGGATGGTGACAAATGGGGATGATGTTTTGTTTATCAAAGTCAAGCGAGAAGCAGGTACACCAAAATACGATTTATCACGGGTGTTTGCTTTGTTTACATCTGCTAGGGAACTGTATAATATTTGGCAAATTCTCAAGGGTATTGGTCAGGTAATTTGATTAACCTTGCAAAACTTGAGCCGCAGTCAATTTTAAATCAGGAAACACTGGTGAGGCGATCGCATTATCCCCTACATATACTTGCTCTTCATAAAAACCCTCTACCCATTCCAATACTGTGACTTTTTGAGCGATAGGATCAACAATCCAATATTCATTAATCCCCCGCGCCCCATATTCAGAACGCTTGTAGCGATAATCACGACTGCTTTGGTTAGGGCTGACTACTTCAACTACTAATAATGGTGGTGGCATTTCTGGCATAATTGTAGAGCGTTTCGCGCCCTCCATTGCCGTTGCTAACTCTTCAGAAAACACCATTAAGTCAGGAACACGCACCCGCGAACCCGTGGTGACAATTTCCGTTTTCATTGATAGCCGATAAGCCGGAATACCGAGTTGTACAAAGCAGACAAGCAGAAACATCGCAATTCGGCGATTAATTTCACTCTCGGCTGTCATCAGCAGCAAGTTTCCATCTTCAAACTCATATATTGCATCTGTGCCATCGTCATAGTTAAAGAACTCCTCAATTGTCATCTTTGCAGATGCAGCTTTATCTAATGCGATCGCCATATCATTTTACTTATCATCAGCTTGAATCTATTATGGCAATTTCCGTCTCAGAGCGATCGCCTGAATGATTGCAGATTTAGAAAATTGCTGAAATAGATCACGTCGTGTGCAACTTTCTCTTAAACCTAACCCCCAACCCCTTCCCTGCGTTCGCGCAGCGTGTCGCAGACAGGGAAGGGGAGCAATCATCAAAGCCTCTCTCCGCTTCGGGGCTACTGTGTACACACAAGTCAAAAATTTTCATGTTCAACCACATCCCGCCTAAAACTAAAGTTCCAGGCTCATAGCCAAAGTCCACTCAAGTGGACTAAAAGACATTTTTAGTTGAGTCATCTTCAGATGACTTTCGCCATGAGACTCGGAATTCATTCCGAGGCGGGACAGATGCACTACACGAAATTTATGTGTACACCGTAGCCGCTTCGGGGAGAGGTTTGGAGCTTTCAAGGGCAGGCTTTTTTTATTAGACAAATTTTTGGGCTTTTAAAACCAAAATTATTGTCTGAACAGTTAAAACTACGTTTCATAATTGAGAATATTCTCAACTATTTATCGAAGGTTTAAAAACCTGCCCTTGAAAGGAGGTTTGGAGAGGGGTCTAAAAATGCTTTTTTAAAGACGTTGCATTGCAACGTCTTTATGGTGATTAAATCATGATTTGGCGGATTAAAATACTCATCACTTCACCTGAGTTATCGGTTGGTAGCAGTGGACTCCAATCTCCAACACTGGCGTAACCAATTACTTGCAAATGGTGAATTGTACTGATCACAGCCTTAGCAGAACCCCTCAAAATATGCTTGATTGGTTCTCGCTGGGGAACTGGCTGTTGGGTGGCTTCGTGGTTGGGTGACTGCTCTAACTTTGATAATTGTGCCATCATTGTATTTGTACTCCATTACGGGGTTTACATAAAGGCGATCGC
Source organism: Anabaena sp. FACHB-83 (assembly GCF_014697485.1). Classification (NCBI taxonomy): domain Bacteria; kingdom Bacillati; phylum Cyanobacteriota; class Cyanophyceae; order Nostocales; family Nostocaceae; genus Anabaena; species Anabaena sp. FACHB-83. The sequence goes on from NZ_JACJRY010000013.1 coordinate 177,022, forward strand.
CCTCCGGCCAAAGATGTGTGCGATCGCCTTTATTATTTTCATAATAAGGTATAATTTTATACTTGTCAACTATAAATACAAAAATTCTTGTTAAGAATTATCCAGATTTTAGAGATTATAGATAGTAGGAAATAATCAGGCGATCGCCTTTATAATTGTTCTCTTATCCAAGCACGAAAAGCTTTCATTGCTGCATTTCTGCCTTCAGTTTTACTCCGTTGTAAATATTCGGGTATCACTTGAGCGATGGGTAAATTAGGAAAAGCCAAGCTTTGATTAGTTGTTACATATTTACCATTAATCAAGACATTAATTTCTAATTTTTTACCTCTCCATCGCCACAATTCCGGGACTCCTAACACTTCATAATTATTAAACCGAGTCCGCGATGTAATATCAATTTCAATAGCTAAATCTGGCGGTGGATCAATTGTCAAGTCAATTCTGTCCTTACCTCTAACAGCCGCTTCATTTTGAATGTAAAAGCAATCGTCAGGTTCTACTCCAGCATCCATTTTTTCCTCGTCAAAAGTTGTAGAACCCAAACTCCAAAATTCAATGTCGAGTTCTTCTAATAAAGCTTTGACAAAATCCCCAATCATAACTTTAGCTACCTCATGTTCTGGTAACGGAGCCATAATTTCCAACACCCCTTGACTGTAAGATATGCGAGAACTGCGATTTTCGCCTAATTCTGCCAAAATATGTTTATAAGTTGACCAAGATATATTTTTAATCAACAACTGATGACCAGCAGGTACAATTAGTTGGTTGAGTTCTAGTAACATCACTTTCCTCGCTGTTTAAATTAACCTAACCAGTACCAACTCTAGGATATAACAATGACAGCCATTACATTCAACCTCAACGCCATTGTTAAACTCACTGACGAACAGTTTTATCAACTGTGTCGAGAAAACCCCGATGTCAAATTTGAGCGCAATAATAAAGGAGAGTTAACTGTTATGCCACCCACAGGCGGAGAAACAGGAAAAAGCAATTTTGAAATTGCTGTGGAATTTGGTATATGGAATCGTCAGACAAAATTAGGTGTATGTTTTGATTCTTCCACCTGTTTTAAGCTTCCCAATGGTGCAAATCGTTCTCCTGATGTTGCTTGGATAAAACAAGACAGATGGGATGCACTAACACCCCAGGAAAAAGCAAAATTTCCCCCCATAGCACCAGATTTCGTTTTAGAGTTGATGTCTCCTAGCGACGACTTGGCAGAAACCCAAGCCAAAATGCGAGAGTATATGGATAATCAAGTGAAACTTGGTTGGTTAATTAATCCTCCAGCCAAGCAAGTTGAAATTTATCGTCAAGGTAAATCAGTAGAAATTTTGGATGCGCCTACACAATTATCCGGGGAAGATATATTACCAGGATTTATCTTAGATTTAAGAATAGTTTGGGATTAATTCATTATTTACGATTTTGGGGTTGGGTGATGGGAATTTCAATCACAAATTCTGCACCTTGTTTTGGTGTTGAGTTGCAATATAATTTGCCACCATGTCTGTCTACCACAATTTGGTAACTAATTGATAAACCTAATCCTGTACCCTTACCTACATCTTTAGTTGTAAAGAAAGGGTCAAAAAGTTTAGCAATTACAGGTTGAGTAATTCCTAAACCATTATCTGATATACGAATAGCTATTCTGTTTATATTTACTACTTCAGTCCGAATCCAAATTTGTCCTTGTTCACCGACAAAAGCCTCATCTAAAGCATCAATGGCATTACTTAATATATTCATAAATACCTGATTGAGTTGACCAGGATAACACTCAACAAGAGGTAATTTACTATATTCTTTAGTAACGATGATTTCTGGGTGATTTGGTTTACATTTGAGCCGATTATGGAGAATCATTAAAGTACTTTCTATACCTTCGTGAATATCTACTTGCTTAAATTCAGCTTCATCCAAACGGGAGAAATTACGCAGTGATAAGACAATTTCGCGGATGCGTTGAGTACCGACTTGCATTGACTGAAGTAGTTTCACTAAATCTGTTTTGAGAAATTCCAAATCAATATGGGAGATTTCTGCTTGAATTTCTGCTGGCGGCTCAGGAAAATGTTGTTGATAAAGTTCTACTAAGCGTAATAAATCTTGGGTATATTCGCTGGCTGGAATTAGATTAGCGTGAATAAAGTTGACTGGGTTATTAATTTCATGGGCTACACCTGCAACCATATTACCCAAAGAAGACATTTTTTCGCTTTGGATAAGTTGAGATTGCGTGCGTTGCAGTTCTAATAAAGTGGTTTCTAAATTTTGGGCTTGTTGTTGTAATTGAAGGAATACTTGTTTGCTTTCAGTAATGTCAGTTGATACACCTAATACTTGTTTAACTTTGCCATCAGCATTGCGAGTAAATGGAGTTTCTCTTGTGTAGAACCAAGACCATTCACCATTTTGTCTTTTTATCCGAAACTCAACCTCAAAAATATCCCCATCCTTAGCATTAACTATTTGTTGATGATTTTGGATGACTATCGCTAAGTCATCAGGATGAACAACAGTAGGAACTAGGCTATCTCCCATTTCTTGAATAGTTTCGATAGAGTAACCAAGCACAATAGCAATTTCTTTATTAGCATAGACATTGCGTTGTTCTTCTAAATCGAAAATGAATAGTAAATGAGGTGAAGAATCAGCAATGCGTTGAATAAAATGTTGACTAGCTTGTAGTTCTGCTTCTGCTTTTTTGCGGGCTGTAATATTCAAAGTTGAGCCAACAATCCGATAAATTATCCCTTCACTATTCTTTAAGGGATTTAAAGTAGTCAACCACCAAGTTTCTAGACTATCAAAAGTTAAACATTCTTCATATTCAATTCTATCACCAATATTTACACAGCTTTGATAACGCTGAGTTATAACTGCACCTTCAACTTCACCATGTAACTCTTTGGGAGTTTTACCAACTATCTTGTCATGATTAATGCCAACCATTTTTTCTGCGGCTGTATTACATCCAGCAAATCGAAATTCTCCATTTTCTAAAACATCGACAACAAAGATGAAGTGGGGAAACCCATCATAAATGGTGCGTAAAAATTGTTCTTGTTCTTGTAATTGAGCTTCTGCTTGTTTGCGATCGCGGATATCACGGGTAATCGTTGCCATGCACACAGGTTCACCAGTATCATGGTTTTTGATGACAAATATGCTGTAATCAACCAAAATTGGTTCTTGGTTTTGAAAATGTCGGAAACGATATTCACCTTGCCATCTACCACTTTCCATCACCGTAGGAATAATCCGTTGTCGTAAATCTTCTCTATCTTCCAGACAAAAGAATTCATTAGCGTTAAAGTCTTTACTAATTTCTTGATTGTCCAATCCCACCAGCTTTCGTCCGGCTTCGTTCAAAAAAAGTAGTTTTCTGTCTAGAGAAGCTAAACCAATGAAGTCATCGCTATTTTCAATCAAAGAAACAAACAATTGACGTTCTTTCTCAGCTTGCTTACGTTCTGTAATATCAGTAATAGTGACAACTAGTTGAATTATTTGCGATTCACTATCAAAAAGCGGTGTAACATTTAACAACCACCAAATTTCTTGTTCATTGATTACAAAAGATTCTTCAAAGAATATTGTCTTGCGAGATTGGACACATTTTCTGTAGTACTGACGATAATAATCTGCCATCTCAGGACTTAGCCCTTCTGCCATTGTTTTTCCGAGCAAAGGTTCCAGAGATATCGAACTAAGGTTAAGAATGGCAGGATTCAATTTAACGTAGCGAAACTCCGTACCGTTATCTAAAACATCTAAAACGCAGATACCATAATCTACACCTTCCCAGATGCTTTGCAGAAACTGGGCTTGTTCTTTGAATTGTTGTTCGGTTTGTTGAGCTTCGGTAATATCAGCCAAGTAACCATACCAAATAATCGCTCCGTCTGCTTGCAATTCTGGTCGAGATGAAGCACGAACCCATTTCTGTTGACCAAAAATATGACCAGCCCGCCATTTATGGTGAAATTTTTGCAGAGTTTGGGCAGATTGCATAATTGCAGCTTGCAACCCAGCCAAATCATCAGGATGGACATCTGCAAATCCCAAGGTTGCATCTTTTTCAAGTTGTTCTGGTTCTACCCCCACAATTTCACGACATCCCGAAGACACAAAGGGGAAAGATATACTACCATCAGCATCAAGCCGAAATTCATACAACATCCCCGGTATACTATCAGCCAGCTTTTGGAATCTAGCTTCACTTTGACGTAAAGCGGCGGTACGTTCATCGACTTGTGCTTCTAATTCTTCATTGAGTTGTTTGAGGGCGGCTTCTGCTTGTTTGCGTTCTGTAATATCCAAAAGGACACCACAGAAAATAATCTCGTTTTCGTCATGGTGTATGGGTGTTGATTCGCCTTGAAACCAGCGAATTTCCCCATTGGGTTTCACCAAACGCCCTTCGTAGTGCCAAGGGATAGAATTGTCTACGGCTGTTGTTGCTGAAGCGATAAAACTATCAAAATCTTCTGGATAGACACAGGCAAAAAAGCTATTAATATCCTCCATCACTGTGGCGGTTGTGATACCTGCAAGCTGCCAAATAAAATCGCTCACATAGTCTACTTTCCAAACACCATTACAGTTCGTGAATTGAAAAATTGCCCCAGATAGGTTATCTGCAATATTTTTGAAGCACCTGTCACTATTTTCTAAGGCAATTTCTGGATGTAAGTTGGTTTGCTGATACTGGACAACTAGCTGACGCAACTCCTTGAGTTCTTTTTGCAAGGAGTCGTAAGTATTTTTATCTACAGTTATCAGATTACCAGCCATAGTTTTGTTACTTGCCTGTTAGGGAACTGAATTGCACTTAACTTATATGTTTCCCAATCTCAGTCAAACAAGAACAAGATCCCCGATTTCTTGAAGAAGTCGGGGATCTGAGTCTTTCTAAGATGAAATTTCGTCTTATATTTCTTGATTTAACAATTCACCCAATTGATGCTTAATCAATAAACCTTTGAGAGTCGCATTTTCAGCTTTCAAGGCTGTGTTTTCTGCTTCTAGTTCTTTAATTCTTTCTTGTAAAGCTTCTTTAGTTGTACCTTGTCGATGAATTACTACTTCTTGATAAATCGCTAAATTCGCATCTTCATTCATCCAACGTTGATAAGTTTTTGTATGTTCTTGGACTGTATGCCCCATGTAATCAGCCATTGTTTTGATTGGCACTCTTAAACGATGACCGCGAATTGCATAGGCATGACGCAAATCGTAAGGTTTAAATCCGACCTCGGCATTTCTAAATCTAACTTGCAGTTTTGCAGTTTTATTATTCAAAGTACCTGTATGATAAGGCAATTTAATATTTTTTAAATCAAACAATTCTACCCAATGGGGATTTAGGGGGGGAATACCACAACTGCGTTCACCAGTTTTTGTCCCGTCAGTCAAGCTAGGATTTAATTTTACTAAATGAAAGGTGTTAGCTGTATCCATAAAAGCATCTATATCAACAGCAAATAATTCATGGGGTCTTAAACCATAGGTCGCTAACATCCCATAGGCCCATTGCCATTGCTCTGGTTCTGTGAGGTTCTCTTTACTGGCATATACTGATAATGGGCTACCAATTTTGATAAATCCCTGAATAATCTCTTCATCGGTGGGGACTTTTCGCAGTGTGGGATGGGGTTTGGGGGTGGCGTAACTATAAATTGTGGCAAAGTTGGTAATTCCGCAAAACTCACAAAACTTTTTCAATTGCCAAACTAAGAAAAAGCGCGATGAGGTGTTAGGTTTAGTCTTTTCTAATGCTGCTTCTAATGCTTGGGCAGACATGGGAATGTCTGGGGGTAATTTTTTGAGATGGCGCAGATAATGAGTTTCCCAGGTGCGGATGCCTTGGCGGTTTTTTTCATGAGTTTTCCAAAATTGGCGCTCGTATTCTTGAATTAATTCACTGATGAGTTTGGTAGATTTTTCTGGGGCTGTGGGTTCAATTTTTTGGGCTTGTTTACCCAGTAGTTCAGCAGTCCATTGAAATTGTTTGGTGATTAATAATAAGTCTAGTTCTCGCGCCTTTAAAACTGCCATTTTCAGCCCGGTATCATTGGCAGCAAATCCACAAGAAATGGTATATTGTTTGTTAGGACTACCTTGTTTACCAATGTCACCTGGTCTACAAGGAAATGTCCCTTGTAAGCCGATGGTTTTATGACTGGTTAATTTCAGTTTGACTTTAACTTTTTCTAAGTTTAATGCTGAGTTAGCTTGCTGAATGGCATATTTAATTCTTAAATATTCTCGTTCAATTTTGGCAAATTCATCTGATGCAGGGTGTTTGGCTTTCCACTGCTTCCATTTAGATGGTTCCCATTGGTCAATTGTAATACTCTCCCATTCAGCTTTACGGGGGTCGTAGGTGCTGGTGGCGTTCCTGGGCATGATGATCTAATTTGAAGATAAGTAATCAGAGTATAAGAATTAAAGCAATACTATTGGCAAATTTATACGGAATTGATACCAATGACACTGAAGTTAAACAAGAGAGTATGGCAGTACAACTATGAGTCAAAGATATTTAATTCCATTAATTGTTGTGGCGATCGCAGCCAGTCTGGGCAGTTGTAGTTCTAATCCTACACCAACAGCCAGCAAAATTGATGACCAAGCCCCAACAACAGCCGCTCAACCTAGTCCAATTCCTAGCCAAAGCCCTAGTATGGCTCAACTACGAGACAAAAATCCCAAAATTGAGCCATTGGAAGCAACACCAAAAACTGAGACAAGTAACACTGTTAAAGCTACTCCCCGCAATACAAAAGTTGAGCCATTGGAAGCAGCGCCTAAAACCGAGACAAGTAACACTGTCAAAGTTACCCTCTACACCAGCGATGTTCAATGTCAAGAATTTATTCCCCAAAAGGTGGAAGTGTCAGCCACCGAACCTGTATCCAGCGCCATTGGTAAAATTGTCCAAGAACGAGACACCGCCGACTTTAGTTTGTCTGGTTACCGGGTGAATGTGCGAAATGGGGTAGCTACTGTTGATTTGCGTTTATCTCCCCAGTCGAAGCGCCAAATAGCTTCACTTTCTAGCTGTGAACAGTTCGCTTTATTTGGAAGTGTCCGCAAAACTTTGATGAGTAATTCTCAATGGAAAATTAAAGACGTGCGCTTTACAGAGAAGGGCGAAGACATTGTGCTTTAGTTATTTTTGATTCTGCTTTACTTTTATGGGTGGAGGCGTACAAGATAAAGATTGCGTCTCCACCCAAGACTTATTTTTGTAGTTGAGAAATCTTGCGGTTTTCGGCGTATTATTTTGTTGGGTTACTACATGAGAAGCGATCGCACTGCATTCTGACTCCTGATTTCTGAATTCTCCTTACACATTGTTTGTGTTGACATTGTATACACAAACCCATATATTGAGAATATGGAAAATCAAAACCGTAATATAACCATCAACATCCGCGCTCACCAAGCGCAACGAGATTTGATTGATTTAGCCGCAGAGGCTTTAGGTAAAAATCGCTCGGATTTTATGCTAGAAACTGCTTGTCGAGAAGCCCAAGCAATTTTACTAGACCGCAGATTATTTGTTTTAGATGATGAAAAATTCCAAGAGTTTATGGCAATTTTGGATGCACCACCATCAGTCAATGAAAACCTGCGTCAATTACTAACAGAAAAAGCGCCTTGGGATGAATGAATCTCATCAAATATTGCAGCCTCCCCAACCAATTAAACCAGAACATGAGTTAACAGATTTTAATTCAGGTAATGCAGAATTAGATGAATGGTTGCAGAAACGAGCATTAAACAACGAAGCTAGTGGTGCATCCCGAACTTATGTTGTGACAATTGAGCAAAAAGTTATTGCTTATTATTGTCTCGCTAATGGTAGTGTATTGAATACCACTGCACCAGGGAAAGTTAGACGTAATATGCCAAATACAATTCCTGTGATGGTAATAGGCAGGCTTGCTGTAGACTCTAACTGGCAAGGAAAAGGAATTGGTCGAGCTTTAGTGCGTGATGCAGTAATTCGGACATTACAAGCTGCTAATATTGCGGGAATTAGAGCTATCCTTGTTCACGCAATGTCTGAGGAAGCCAAGCAGTTTTACGAGAGATGTGGTTTTGTTGCTTCACCTGTTGCACCTATGACATTGATGATTACGGTGAAGGATGGGAAAGCAGCTTTTGGAATTGATTGATTCCCCAGTACCTGTAGGTATTTATGATGGTAGTTTGGGTGGAGGCGCACAACAGGTATCAGAAGTCACACGATAAATCTAAATTGCGCCGTAACCCAACACTAATTGCAGGGTTAATTTTTGTAGTTGAGAAATTTCGCGGTTTTCGGCGTATCATTTGTTGGGTTACGCTGTCGCTGCACCCAACCTACGGTAGAGGCGCAGATATAATTGGAAAAAGGTGAAGTAAATGCTGGAACTCCGCCCTATCCGAAATGAAGCTGATTATCGTGCAGTGCTTGATGAAATTGCACGGCTATTTGATGCCCAACAGAATACACCAGAATGCGATCGCTTGGAAGTTTTAACAACTTTGGTGGAAGTTTATGAACAGCAACATTATCCCATCATTCCACCAGACCCGATTGAGGCAATCTTATATTATCTTGAATCCCGTGGGTTATCTTGGCAGGATTTAGAGTCTATTATTGGAAATCGTGGGGAAGTGGCTCTTGTTTTGCATCGCCAGCAACCACTAACACTAGATATGATTCGGCGTTTGCATTCCTGTTTGGGAATTCCGGCGGAGGTATTGATTCAGCCATACTCTCTCCACAAAAATTCAGCTTGATTTATTGGGTTACACTACGTTTCAGCTAACCTACAGGAGAGGCGATCGCACTAAGATAAGTTACACTCACAGTACTATAGTCATTTTTTCCCAATCGAGAATGATAAATGACCCAACAGTATTACATATACATTATGACTAATTTATACAACACTGTGCTTTATACAGGAATGACCAACAATCTACAAAGAAGAGTGTATGAACATAAAGAAAAGTTAGTGGAAGGATTTACGAAAAAATACAATATTAATAAGTTAGTTTATTATGAAATATTTGAAGATGCCTATACAGCGATTAGTAAGGAAAAACAAATTAAAGCAGGTTCTAGGCAAAATAAAATTGATTTAGTTAATAGTATTAATCAAGAATGGAAAGATTTATATAGTGAATTGTAACTTGTCATTGCGACCAACGGGAAGCAATCTCCTCCTCTCGTTGGTTTCATGACTATTGCGATGGCTACCCTGCGGGAAGTCTTACGCCTACGTTACCTCGCCATGACAGAATATGCGATCGCTCTATTATGACATCATCAGTTCATTGTCATTGCGACCGAAGGGAAGCAATCTCATCTCCTCGTTGGTTTCATGATTCTGGCGATGGCTTCGTCGTTCCTCCTCGCCATGACAGAATGTGCGATCGCTCTATTATGACATCATCAGTTCGCTGTCATTGCGACCGAAGGGAAGCAATCTCCTCCCCTCGTTGGTCTCATGATTCTGGCGATGGCTTCGTCGTTCCTCCTCGCCATGACAGAATGTGCGATCGCTCTATTATGACATCATCAGTTCACTGTCATTGCGACCGAAGGGAAGCAATCTCATCTCCTCGTTGGTTTCATGATTCTTGCGATCGCTTCGTTACCTCGCCATGACAGTGTGCGTCATTGCGACCAACGGGAAGCAATCTCATCCCCTCGTTGGTATTATGATTCTTGCGATCGCTTCGTCGCCTCGCCATGACAGAATCTTATTGAATCGGACAACTGTTCGACCTTGCAGCCTACCAAGCTATCCGACTCGGTTTTATATTTGGAGGTTGTCGCCTTCCTCGCTGGTTCAGGTCTGGACTCCTTGGTGTACGCTCGATAAATTCCCACTTACCGACTCTGACTTTGAGGAGTACTCACGCCACAGCAACCGCCACCACACGAAAACCCACATTGTTGTTACGATTCTCGCGCGTATTCCTGTTACGGTTGGCAGAACGGCAATTCCTGGCATTGTTGTTCCAACTACCGCCACGCAGCAGCTAAAATCGACCAGCCCCATGCCCAAATTCTCAACAGGTGAGAAATTTGAGTTAAATGTAGTGTATAATAGTTTTGATATCGAGACACCAGATTTTGAAAAAATTTTTTACCGCCTGACGGCGGGGAAGAAGGGAAAAGAATAAGAAGTGCAAAGAGCAAAAGGGGAAGAGTGCAAAGGGCAAGGAATCCTCACGCCACAGCAACCGCCACCACACGAAAACCCACATAGGCGTAACGAAGCACGCGCGTATCCCAGTCACGGACGGCAGAACGGCAATACCTGGCATAGGAGATCCAACTACCGCCACGCAGCAGCTTTGTGTTATTATCTTTACCAGTTAACCACGCACTTCCATCTTCCGGTGCGTCTTGGTAATTTTCGTTATATACATCTTGACACCATTCATATACATTACCACACATATCATATAAACCAAAGGGATTTGCTGGAAATATTCCGACATTTGTTGTTTCCCCTCGATTTTTACCTTTGGGTGCAGCGCCGTAGGGATATTCACCGTTGTAGTTAACTAATTCTGGGGTGATGGTTTCCCCAAAATAAAACGGCGTTTTTGTATTTGCACGACAAGCATATTCCCATTCCGCCTCGCTGGGTAGCCGATAAGTGCGTCCTGTTTTTTCACTCAACTTTTTACAAAACTCTACCGCATCATCCCAACTCACAGTTTCTACAGGTCGTTTCTCACCTTTGAAATAGGAAGGATTTTCGCTCATAATTGCTTGATACTGTGCCTGAGTAATTGCATATTTCCCCATAAAGAACTCAGGAACTCTTACCTTATGCTGTGGTTTTTCATCGGAGTCTCCCTCACCTTCCGGTGAACCCATCATAAAGGTTCCCCCTGGTATCTGCACCATTTCTAAGGTGACACCATTTCCCAAGTCTTCTTCAAAATATTTTGCTTCGCAGTTGCGGCGGTTGGTGATGTTACCTGTTGCGTCTACCGTCACCGTTTCAAATCGAAAGGTTTTTAAGAAATTTCTTTCAACAGTAGATGTGCCTTTAGTAGACTGTTCAGCAGTAGAAATAGGTTGTGGTAAAGGTTGTTGTGGACGTTCCCAGCGTAAACGCTCAATTCTTTTAATTGCTTCAATTGGATCTCTATCATTTCCCGAAGCAGCAGCTAAAACGCGAATCCATAATTGTTCTGCTAAATCTAAATTTCTGTTGACTTCTGCTTGATAAGCATCATTTTTCAAAGTCGCAATATCCGCCAAGGTTGCATATCGCGGTACAAGTATGAGGTGCGATTTATTTACAGGTTCCGCAATTATATAAGGTGTTTGCCGTGCATTCCTATGCTGACGCACAATTTCCGGCACACGAAAATTGAGATACTGATTTAACCTCTCCACAGTCGCGCATTGTCCCCGAACTCCCAACCCTTCTAATAAGGCCGTAGTAAATGCACCTTGTTGCAGTGCTTCAATTTCATAAGAATATTCCTGCGGACTACAGGAAAATATACTAATCACTCCTTGTTGACGTGCTTCCTCAGCCGTCTGTCTTCCTATACCTTCACCCACACGAGTCCCCAAACTGCGACAAGCATCTAAAATCAACACAACATTATCAGCACCACAGCGCCGCAACCGTTCGGTGACAAAGTTAATGGGTATGGCTGTTTCTTCAATGTCTGCGGGGTTCCCATCCAAAGGCATGAGATAATCACGTTCAGCATGACGCATCCCATGTCCACTAAAAAAGAACCAAAAGTTATCACCTGCACCCATGAAGGGTTGATTAAATAACTCTAAAAAGACGCGCCGCAAATTTGCACGGGTGGGACGAGTTGATTTTCCGCCAATATCAGGCGAGTCATCGCTGAAGAAAAATATCTTCTCAAACCCCGCCTCGGTGCGAAGAAACTGCTGGATTAATTCTGCATCCCGCTTGGCATAATTTAGCGGTTGCAGATAATCATACTGGTTAATGCCAACTGCGATCGCCCAATTTTTTGCCATGCTTTAGTTTCGCGGTTGCAAATAATTATACTGGTTAATGCCAACTGCGTTCCCGCTTCGGGTTGCCGAAGGCATCGCCCAATTTTTCGCCATCTACTTTGGTTCTTGTCGCTTGAATGTCAGCTTTATCGCACCTTTCCCACTGGCTTTTGCACCGCTACCAATTAACTTAACTTCCCCTTCGCCGCTAATTTCTACTGATAGTTCAATTTCCTCAAGCTGCATTTTAGAACTTGCTTGCTGTTCAGCACGACTAAACAAGCGTCCTACTAGTTGCAAGAACTGAGTCATGTTCTGTTCTAATTTTTGCGCGGAGACGGGAACCGCATCCCCTTTTGTGCTGCTAGGTTCTTTGGCTTCGTCTCCCCAGCCTCGTGGGTTGTTAATTCCGCCTTTTGTCCCGTCAGGAATGGTAATTGGCGCTACGTCGTCGGTGACAATCAAAATGCTGTCTGGTGGTGTGTCTGACATATCTATGCTCGGTTTTTATTTAGCATTTTCGCATAAATATTTTGTATCACGTAGAAACACGGAGAGATTTTACATTAGATTATTAGTGATGCTTCAGATCCCCGACTTCTTTGAGAAGTCGGGGATCTTTCAGTACACCTGTTTTATCGAATGCAGATTTAGCTAATATGGAAGTCTAACGCTGATACCCTGTAGAGTAACTGGTGATGATGAAGTGCGATCGCTATAATTTCTCGTAAGATAAATCATCAAGTAACTTGTTCTTTCTGGGTAAGTGCATTGCTTGAGCCAGTTCAGTTAGCGATATTTCTAGTGGTTCAGGAAAGTCTTTGAGTAAAATTTCTCCAGAATGACTAGGAGGACGATATTTAGGTATTCTCATGAATGTGTACCTCAATCATGATAATCTACTATTTCTACTTCACAAGCTCCTTCATTTGTCCACACAAAACATATTCGATATTGCTTGTTAAGTCTAATACTATGCTGACCTTATCTGTCACCTTGTAATGCTTCTAATTTATTACCGAGAGGTATTTTCATATCATCTAAAAAAATTGCAGTAAAGATTAATCTTTGTAGGTGGCGTTGGAGACGCACAACAGATATCAAAAGCAACACGATAAATTTAAATTGCAGCGTTCATTTTTGTAGTTGAGAAATTGTGCCTTTTTCGGCGTATCATTTGTTGGGTTACGCTGTCGCTCCACCCAACCTACGGGAGATAGCTTTTGAACATCAACCAATACCACAAAAATTTTGTAATGTCAATCTAAAAACTACTATCCGTTATAAAAAACAACATTTAAAAGTAAGCAAAAAGTAAGAAATGGATTTTTCGTTAAACGCTCAAAACATTACAGGACAAGAAAAATAGATGGTACGACCGCGCAAGGTTTTTGCTCAACATTGGCTCAAAAGTGACAAGGTACTCAACGCAATAGTGCAGGCGGCAGATTGTAGTACAAATGACCGCATCCTGGAAATTGGGCCGGGTACAGGCATTTTGACTCGGCGTTTATTACCTTTGGTAGAAGCTTTAGTAGCAGTCGAAATTGATAGAGATTTATGTAAGTTATTAGTCAAAGAATTAGGAAGTAAAGAGAATTTTTTATTATTACAAGGTGATTTTTTGGAGTTAGATTTAGCAGCGAATTTAACAGCGTTTCCCAAATTTCAAAATGCGAATAAAGTAGTGGCGAATATTCCTTACAATATTACTGGGCCAATCATCGAAAAACTATTAGGAACAATCGCCAATCCTAACCCCCAACCATTCGATTCCATCGTGCTATTAATTCAGAAAGAAGTAGCAGAAAGATTGTATGCTAAAGCTGGGTCAAAAACCTTTGGCGCTTTATCAGTTAGGGTGCAGTATCTAGCAGAATGTGAGTTAATTTGTCCAGTTCCAGCTAGTGCATTTTACCCAGCGCCAAAAGTAGACTCAGCAGTTGTTAGGTTGCGTCCGCGTCAACTAGAAACTTTAGCTAACGACCCACGCAGATTAGAGAATCTGGTAAAGTTAGGTTTTGGGTCAAAGCGCAAAATGTTGCGGAACAACTTGCAATCTGTAATTGACCGCGATCGCCTGACCCAATTACTGGAACAATTAGAAATAAATCCCCAAGCTAGGGCTGAAGAAATCAGCACTCAGCAATGGGTCACTCTGAGTAACCTACTCAGCACTTTTAACTCAGCACTCAGCACTCAAGATGCGTAGTTACACCCTCATCGCTCCTGCCAAAATTAATTTGTATCTGGAAATCATTGGCGATCGCGCTGATGGTTATCATGAGTTAGTCATGATATTGCAAAGCATCGACCTCGCCGACAAAATTTCTGTCCGCGCCATCAGTGAACAAATTATTCGCGTCCACTGTAACCATCCCCAAGTCCCCACCGATAAAACTAATCTCGTATATCGCGCCGCCGAATTAATGACCAAACAATTTCCCGAAGCGGCGGCGAAATATGGGGGAGTGGAAATTACATTAGAGAAAAATATTCCCGTCGCGGCTGGGTTGGCGGGAGGTTCCACAAACGCGGCGGCGGTATTAGTCGGGATAGATTTATTGTGGAACTTGGGACTGACTCAAACCGAAATTGAAGAGTTGGGTGCTACTTTAGGTTCAGATATACCATTTTGTGTCGCAGGTGGAACAGCGATCGCTACAGGTAGAGGAGAACAACTCGCACCACTGCCAAATTTAGATCATATATATATAGTATTGGCGAAATATCGTAGCCTAGAAGTATCTACCCCTTGGGCATACAAAACCTATCGTCAAGAATTTGGTCATACATATCTCAAAGACACCGAAGATTTAGCCGCGCGTGCAGCCGCAGTTCATTCCGGTGAAATAGTCCAAGCAATAGTTCGTAAAGATGCAACAGAAATTGCTCAAAAACTGCACAATGATTTAGAGCGTGTAGTTTTACCTGCTTATTCTCAAGTCATGCAACTGCGAGAACTGTTTGCAACTCAACCAGGAGTTCTCGGAACTATGATGTCTGGTTCTGGGCCGAGTGTGTTTGCAATTGTCGAGTCGGAACCCCAAGCACAAGCAGTCAAACAATTTATCAGAGAAACAATTCCCGACGAAGATTTAGAATTGTTTGTGACTCACACCATTACACACGGCATTCAGATAACATCTTAAAAAGTGAAAGTGCTGAGTGCTGAGTTGAAAGACCGTCCACAATTCATCGTGGTATCAACCTTCTCCTGATTATAAGATTCCACCCACAAGGGACGGGGAATTTACCGAGTGCGAAAGTGCTTCCTTCCTCTTTTTCTTACTCAGCACTCAGTACGGTAAAAAGTAAAAAGTGTTTGTTCAAACTAAGCCAAACTGATTCTGAACTTTGAATGCAACAATACCAAGCAAGACAACAAGTCCTAAAGCTCTGCGAAAATAATTTACACCTTCAAACAATTCTAGCCAAGCCCAAGTAAACAAAGAGCCAGTCGCCAGGGTATCAAACACTAGATGGATTTTCCCAGTCGAAAAAATTAGCGACAATATACTTGTGACAAACCACACAATCAGAGGTAAGTTTGGCATTTGAGCAATGACAATATTACCATTGCGATCACGGAAGGTTTTATCGACTAATGTATTGTCCATAATTTTCGCTGGGAGTTGTTTAATCCAATTAAAACATTCAGACACATCCCAGCCCAATGTATCTAATTGCTGATATTGGGGCAGTTCAGATATGTCTGTATGGGTATATTCAGATTAATGCAGCAAGCAAGATACAATTGTGGACATAGCTGAGACGCGATGGAATTTTTCTGATTGTATGAGTGACCAAAATATCACACCCCAAGAAACCACAACACCAACTCAAGTATCACCACTGCGCTGCATTACAGGCGCAATCATTTCTAGTGGATTAGCATATACTTTATATTCGCTGATGATTGCGATCGCTACTAACTTCGCCAGCAAACCACTCCATTCTCAAAATGAACTCGTCATCAAGATTAGCTCTGCGGTACGCACCTTAGTTGTGGGGATAGTTGCTTTAGGTAGCGGCATATTTGGGATAGTAGCGATCGGTTTAATCGCTCTAGCTGTGCAACTATTAATACAGCAGTTCTCAGCCAAACCAAAAAGCAACTAAATAAACTTTTATCTCCCTTGTCTCCCTTGTCTCCCCTTCCGCCATACTATCTCTGACTCACATGCAAGCACTTTTCCAACTGAGTGCAAGTATTAAGAAGCTGCTGCTTTTTTCGCCAATATTTGGGAGGTATGCCATGATGCTGGCGAAATTGGCGAGAAAAGTGACAAGCATTTTGATAACCCAAAGCCAAAGCAATTTGCTCAACAGTTTGGCTGGTATCCTTGAGTAAAGAACGCGCCGCCATCATCCGCCGTTTCAAAATCCAGCCGTTGACAGTTTCTCCTGTTTGTTTGGCGACACGGTTAGTTAAATAAGCACGGGAGTAACCCACCGCTTCAGCAACTTTCGCTAAAGTAATTCCTTGGTGATAATTTGCTTCGATGTAGTCAAAAACTTGTTTGAGTTGGGGAACCGATGGGAAAATAGACTTTGGTGTTTCCGAGACAGTCACGTTTGCAGGTATAGGTTGTGATTGAGTCGCGTACCAATACCTAAGCAAAGCTTGTTTTTCTAACCGGGTTTGAATCGCCCTCAACAATTGCTCCACCGTTAAAGGTTTGGTAAGATAATCATCCGCGCCCAACTCCATACCTTTACGCAAAGCATCTTTAGTATCGCTACCAGTGAGAAACATAAACGGAATAATTGCTGTGAGTGGGTCTTGACGTAAATCATTTAAAACATCATAACCATCCCTATCCGGCATCGAGATATCACAGATGACCAAATCAGGTAAATTCTCTTGTGCTAACTGGATACCAATACGACCATTTTCTGCGCCGATGGTTTCATAACCCTCAGCTTGTAGACTTTCTAAAAAGAGATTGCGAGTAACAGCATCATCTTCAATGACTAGAATTGTGTGCATCATTGTTTCATCATTAGGATTTGTGGCAGGTTAAAAAACTCATTCAAAACTTTCATTTCATGGAGGGGAAAATAACTGTAAAAGTTGTGCCTACACCAACTTCACTTTTCACATCAATGTGACCACCATGTAAGTCAACTAGAGTTTTCACAATTGATAGTCCTAGTCCAGTACCCGGTAGATGAGCAATATTGCTACCTCGATAAAACGGCTCAAATAGTCGCTGTTGTTCTGCGATGGGTATACCAATACCTCTATCTACAACTTGGAAAATCACCTTCTCTGGTTCGCAGAAAAGTTTTAAATCTACCACCGCACCTGATGGAGAATATTTAATTGCATTGTCGAGCAAGTTTTTCAGAATCGGCGCTAGTAATTTTCTGTCGATGAAAGTAGTGCAGCAGGAACCTTGGCTATCAAAATTAATTTTGTTTTGACTATAGCAAGTATGAAATTGCGTGACTATCTCATGGCAAAACTGTACTAAATTCAGTGGTTGAGCCTCGATATGTAATTTAGCCGTTTCTGCTTTGGCAAATAACAAAATGTCGTCTAACATTTTGCTCAGTTGCTCGACGGCTGTTTGAATCCGCCCTAACAATGGTAGGGTTTTCTCAGTTGTCCATACATGGATGTGCTTTTTGAGTAAGCTATTAGAAAATGAAACTATATTTAGCGGTGTACGTAATTGGTGAGACACCATAGATAAAAATTGCGATCGCAGTTCGCCGAGTTGTTGTGATTTTTCTACAGCTTGGCTAAGTTCGGAAATGTCCCAAATACTCCAGACTCTCCCAATAATTTTTTCTTCTAGCTTCTGCGGTTGGGAGTATTGCGCGAAGATTCGACCATCTTTTAACTCTAAAATATCGTAGCGATCGCCTGTAAAATCACACCGCATCTCCCACATCGAATCACGTAATAACTGCGGCTGTTTCAGTTGATTTTCCAAAAAAGCTCGCCATTGCACGCTATTCCTTGATATTGTCAGAGAGTTGGGAACTTGCCACATCTCAATGAATTGTTGATTCACACTAACAATATCTGCCTCTAAACTAACTGCAATCACGCCATGAACCGTTGACTCCAAAATATACCGCAGTAAAGTCGCCGATTTTTCTAAACTCGATGTTTTCTGCTTCAGGGTTAACACTTCTTGCTGTAAATGTTTATTAATTTCTTGTAATTCCGCAATTAAATTGTGCATATTTAGTTCTAATATTTCATCACTCTCACACCTAAAAATGTAGTTCAATTCCCAGGCTTGACCGACAAATGTCAACTCGGATTGTGGTTTATGTACTAATTTAAAGATGGAACTAACTAACGTGTAACCGTCAGTCTGCATATCCCGCACTCCTTTTAACTAGTTGACAATCAAGCTATATAAATAGCCTGAATAGATGGCAATAGCTGAAGTGGAAATTAAAAATTAATTGAAATTGCTGATTTATTTAAAAATATTCTACCAATAAAAGGATATCACTTTTACTTTCTTGATATAAAAAAATATTGCTTACTAAAAAGTATTTTTTTTATATAGATAATATAAAGTCAACTTCATTTAGACTACTAATTCAGTAGCCAGCCGCAGTATAAATAGCTTGTTTTTTATCAAAGAGTATTAGATATCTCAGCTTACTCACCAAGTCAATAATTAGTAAGAGATTAAATCTAAAAACTATACATTTATCTCACAATTTTGAATATGAATAGACTCAAATAAAATCCCAGAATAACGAAGGTGTTGTAAACTAACATAAATTTATTACCTAGTTTTGTGCATAGAATATTTAATTTTTCAAATTTTACTCCCTAGGGAATCTAACTATAAAATAATCAGCATAATCATCTGCCTCTAGATATAAATAAATTGATGAATCAGCTAAAATAAGCACTAAAATAGGCAAATAACAACATATACATCTATCTTAAGAAATAAAAAGAAATAATTTTGTATGTGTTTTAAAACACATAAAATTAATTCTGTTGACAAAAAAATCGCAGAGAGAGTCAAACATTGATGATTTTTCAGATCATGTAATACCCCTGCATTATTGGTATTTCTTCAAAACAGTAGAGAGTTATTATTTTCCTCTGATTGCGGAGATAGAAAAACTTTATGAAATACAGACTCAACAGCCTGTCTCCTCACCTCAATAATTATTGAGATTCCGTCAGCAACGGTAAAACCAAAGTAAAACAAATTTCTCTTGGGTGCGATTCCACAAAGATAGAACCCCCCAAATGTTCTACGAGTTTTTTCACCAATGCCAACCCCAAACCAGTGCCGCCAGACGTTAAATGTCCTATATTGGGGATGCGGTAGAACTTATCAAAAATGCGAGATAGTTCAGCTTCAGGAATTTCTACACCAGAATTAATCACGCAAAGATGCAGGTGATTATTTTGATGGGAAGCAGTGATTGTGATAGTTTCTCCCGCAGGCGTGTACTTACAGGCATTTTTAACCAACTCACGCAGAATGCGACTCAGGCTAGATATATCAGTAGTTAGCAATGGTAAATCAGGAGGTAGTTGAATTTGCACATTCTGGTGCTGTTGTTGAGATTGAATAATAAATACTTCGATGCTGTAGGGAATCCAATCACCCAAGTTAATCGTCGTCAATTGTAAGGGATAAAACTCAGCATTTAAATACTGCAAATCTAGTAAATCTTGAATTAACTGGAGTTCACCTTGGCACTCTTCATGTAAAATTGTTAAGTATTGCAATATCTTGGGATTATGATGATTTACATTTGTTAATTCAGTTTCTAGTAATTGGATAAATGATTGAATATTCGCTATAGGATTGCGTAATTCGTGAGAGATAGAACAGAGAAAATCATCTTTTAATTGATTGAGCTTTTGTAACTCTTCAACTTGTGCTTGAGCCGCTTGATAAAGTCGAGCTTGACGGAGTGCGATCGCACATTGATTTGCTAACTGTTTAACTAACCTAACTTCCAGTTCATCAAAGGCTTTGGCTGCTGATTTAAACAACCACAAACTCCCCAGAGTTTTTTGATTATCAAAAATTTGACATAATAAAATTGCATATTTTCGCTCAACTTTATCCTCACCGTTGAGAAAGTACCAGCAAAATTGCGTACTGTGTTTTGTCCGCATTGTTGTGGGGAATTCCACCCAACTCTTTATTTGCTTAATACAAGTCACTCCCCAGTCAGGCTCACTATCTTTGTTATATTCATAGGCAACAGCACAAGTTTTTAAATCATTGGTACAAATAGTTGCATAACAGCAATCTAGCTCTAAACCAACTACCAACTCTGCCACTGCTGCTTGCCAAATATGTTTCTCATCTAAACTATCACGAACTGTATCTGTAATACGTTTTAATCTTCCCTCAAACTCTAGTGATCTTTGTAACTCCGCAGTCCGTTGGATAATTTGTTGTTCAAAACATCGGTTCAGTTCTTGCAAAGCTGCTTGTGCTTGTTGACGTTCTTGAATTTCTTGCTGTAAGTGTTTGTTTTGCGCCAAGAGCATTTTTCGCTGCTCATAAATAATCAACTGATTCTGCACTCTCGCTAATACTTCTGACTCTTGAAAAGGTTTAGTAATGTAATCTACTCCACCTAGTTCAAAAGCTTTAATTTTATCTGTAATTTGGTCTAACGCACTAATAAAAATTATAGGAATATTAGCAGTTTTTTCTTGCCGTTTTAATTGTTGACATACTTCATACCCACTGATTTCTGGCATATTAATATCAAGTAAAATCAAATCAGGTGGTTCTAGCTGTGCAGCTTGAATTGCCATCTTAGCACTGACAGTTTTTTTTACCTTAAATCCGTGAGCTTCCAGGATTTTTGCTAATAAACGCAAATTATCTGGTGTATCATCAATGAGTAAAATCAAAGCAGAATCAATTGTCAATTTTGATAAAGACATAATTTATTGGTTTAATTTTAATTAATCTAAAATATCTTTTAGCAAATTAATAATTGTCTCTAAATGAAAATTATCAACTAAATCTTTTAAAGCCTCTGCAAGTTGATACTTACTGGCAGGAATTTCTTGGAAAAGTTGATAAAGCTTTTCATCATCAATAATTAATGCCGCTTCATAAACTTGAGCCAGCCAACTTGCTGGCATATCTGCCAAATCAGAGGTTGTTAATTTTTGTGATTGATGTTTGGATTCTGGGAATTTTGGCTGATGATTTTCCGCATAAACATAGCGCACGCCGAGATATTGTGCCATTTTTTCCAACAGAACGGTTTCTTCAAAAGGTTTAGCCACAAAATCATCACAACCTATTTGTAAAATCACTTCTCTATCTTCAACAAAAGCACTGGCAGTCAACGCGATAATTGCTAAAATTTGGTTTTGATTATGAGCGCGAATTTGTTTAGTTGCCTCATAACCATTCATCACAGGCATTTGTATATCCATCAAAATTAGATGGGGTTGCCAAGCTTTACAGATATCAACAGCCATCAGACCATTTTCGGCTGCACAGACCTCAAAACCGACAGATTTCAGCAGCTTTACCATTAACTGCCGATTTTCTAAAACATCCTCAACAATTAAAATTCGATATCGAGGTTGACCAGGTTTTAAACTAATAACTCGCCTAGTAACTTGGGTAGCAGGTAAAACATCCAGTTTTTCGGCGATAGTCATCTGCACGCTACAAGTAAAAGTTGCGCCTTGGCCGAAGATACTTTGAGCGTGAACATCGCCCCCCATTAATCTGGCAAACTGACGGCTAATGGCTAGTCCCAAGCCTGTACCTTGCATAAATTGTCTGCCACCTTTAGCTTGTGCAAATGCTTCAAAAATTAACTCTAAATCTTCGGTGGTAATGCCAGGGCCAGTATCTTCTACCACAAATTCTACAATTACCTTACCCGATTCTTTGGCATATTTAGCATAGGAAACTCGCAGCGCCACATAACCAACCACTGTAAATTTAATGGCATTGCCCAGTAAGTTAATTAATATTTGTCGCAGTTTACCTTCATCACCACAAACATATTGATTTACCTCTGGACTAAACTCCGTAATGATGTTTATTCCTTTATCAGAAGCTTTGAGGGCAAACATTTCTTGAATTGAAAAAATTAATCGATATAAATCAAAGTAGCTTTCATTTAAAGTGAGTTGCCCCGCTTCAATTTTTGACATTTCTAAAACATCATTAATTAAAGCTAATAAATGTTCACCACTACGACTAATAATGTCTAAATGTTCTCGGTCATTTTGCGACAAAGAGCTATTACGAGTCATAATTTGGGTGAAACCTAAGATAGCATTGAGTGGTGTACGCAATTCATGACTCATTTTAGCTAAAAACTGGCTTTTGGCACGGTTAGCAATTTCGGCTTGCTCGGCTGCTTGCTGAAGTGCTACATGGGAAAATTCTAAAGCTGCTAACATCAAATTATTCTTCATTTCCTGTGCAACTTCAATTTCAAATGCTTGCCAGGGATAGGATTTATTTTTAACTGTTTGTTTCCACCGTTCAAATGATTTACGAGGAGTCAGACGTAAAGTATTATCTGTAGCTAGAGAAATTGATGCTTGCGGATTCCCCGCCCAATTCACAGTCTGGACTTGCTCAGGGCGTAACCAAATAATATGATAAGACCTGTGATTCAGGAAAATTGAAATGGCGAGAATACCACTAACTTTATTTTTAAATTTTCTGGACGGAGGATAGAGTTGTGGTAATGAGTCAGTATAAAAAACTTCTTGTCGTTGTTGATCAGCAAGCCAGGTTATTAGCTTTCGGATATCACTTTCGGAGGGGGTTTGCCCAATTAAAGTTAATTGTTCTTCTAATAATATGGCAACACCTTGAGCTTGCACTAAGTTTAACAAATTAGATTTGTTGCGTTTAAAAACATTGCCAATATAGTCTAACTTATTAGATAATGCTTGTCTGAGTTGTTCTTGAATTATTTTAACTTTTTGGCGGTAAAAATTTAGTTCTCTTTCTTGTTGATTGATTAATTGAACTGAGGCAAACTGCCCAATAAATTCACAAATTTTGCGAATTTCATAATCAACATTTCTAGGTGTATGATGGTGACAAGCAATCATCCCCCAAAGCCGATTTTGATTGATCAGGGAAATACACAAAGTTGCGGTGACACCCATATTCTGCAAATATTCTATATGCCAGGGTGAAACGCTTCTTAATGTTACTGTACTTAAATCTAAGAGTGGATGAGAGGGAATTAACTTGACTGGCTGATAATTGATGTCGGGAATTAAGCGTAAATATTTTTCGTAGTAAAGTTGTCTGGCTTGGGCGGGAATATCTGAAGCTGGATAATGTAAGTCTAAATAACTTTCGAGATGACTGAGCTTATCTTCGGCAATCACAACTCCACTGTAGTCTGCTTCTAATCTATAGAGCATAACCCGATCAAATTGGGTAATTTTTCTGACTTCTTTGACAATAATTTGAAATAGTTCTAGGGAATTTTTAGCATTGGTTATTTGGGAAACTGTTTGTTCTAAAAGATGACAATAACCAAAAAATTGACTATTTTGTGTATGTGAGCGTGGTTCTAATTCTAAGATAAAAATATTGGCTCTCCCAGAGTAGCTATGCTAGAATAGCAGAAATAAATCCAGTATAATTTATATAGAATTAGCAGTAATTGGTGGCAAAAGTCCAAGCTGTAAAAGAGTTATACAAGTAA